>JAKQGD010000058.1 GCA_029573365.1 Bacteroidota bacterium
CGGCCCTGATTTTGCAGCATGGTGTAGCTACAAATACCTCAATTCAGGTCCGGGAAGCCTGGCAGGATGCTTTGTCCATACCCGCCACCACCAGGATGACAGTCTGCCCAGATTTGCAGGATGGTGGGGACATGACAAATCCACCCGCTTTTTAATGGGCGATCAGTTTGTGCCTATTCGCTCAGCTGAAGGGTGGCAACTCAGCAATCCGCCAATTCTGTCTATGGCTGCAATAAGAGCGTCACTCGATATTTTTGCGGAAGCAGACATGGATAAGCTAAGAGAAAAATCAGTAAAACTGACGGCCTGGCTTGAATACCTGATTACAGCCATGGACTCAGACCAGATAAACATCATTACTCCGGCAGACCCGGGCCAGAGAGGATGCCAGCTGTCCATACAGATGAAAAAACCCGATAAGGAGCTTTTCCGGTATCTAACCTCCAGAGGGATAATCGCTGATTGGCGTGAACCGGATGTGATAAGAGTAGCTCCTGTGCCGCTTTATAATACCTTTGAAGAGGTATACCGGTTTGCAGCGATACTGGAAGAGGGTCTGCATCTTTTAAAACATTAAATATACCCCGATGTCAGAATATAAAATCGACAAAATAGAAATCATACCCACGCAGATCAAACTGCACGAACCTTTTGTAATATCCAAAGGTGCCCTGACTCACGCCAAAAATACTGTTGTCAAAATATACAATGTGGATGGCACCTATGGTGTAGGCGAATGCTGCCCATACAGATCTATACATGGAGAGACGCAGGCCGGGACGGTAGCCTTTGCACGGGACCTTGCAGCGGCATTGATAGGATCAGATCCCAGAGACATTCACAGACATGTGGCACTTATGGACCGTATGATTGTAGGCAATGCATCCGTAAAATGTGCCTTTGATATGGCTCTGTACGACCTGGCAGCCAAAATGGCCGATACCCCGCTATACAAATATCTACATGGCGACAGGGCTAAAAAAATCTTTACGGACAACACGGTCAGTCTGCTCGACAAAGATAAAATGGCCGAAAAGGCACTCAAATTTAAGGAAATGGGATTTCCTGTGCTTAAAGTTAAGCTAGGCGAGCGGGGATACCGCAAAGACGTCGACAGGATGGAGGCCATCCGCACTGCTGTTGGGCCTGATCTTCCGCTCCGCATCGATGCCAATCAAGGTTGGAATTATCTGGATGCCAAAAGAGCCCTCCAAGCCATGGCTGATTTAGATATAGAACACTGCGAAGAACCTGTACAAGCCGGTAATACCACGGACCAGGCAAGACTCAATGCAGAAAGCCCCATCCCGATAATGGCCGACGAATCAGTATTCAGCCCGCGAGATGCCATAAACATAGTCAGCAGGAACGCCGCCGACCTTTTTAACATAAAGCTGGGAAAATCAGGTGGTATCTGCAACTCTATGAAAATCGCTGCCATTGCCCAGGCTGCAGACATGTATTGCCAGGTGGGATCCTTCAGCGAATCGAGGCTGGGCATCTCAGCACTGGTGCATTTTGATATGGCTTGGGATCACATCATATATCATGATCTTGACAGTCCGCTGATGCTATCAGAAGACCCGGTGACAGGGGGCCTCCAATATTCGTCAGACTGGCAAGTAACCGTTGATGACACTCCCGGACACGGAGCAGATTTTGACCCTGATTTTCTCAAAAGATTTGAAACTGTGGTTATAAAGTAGGAGAGTCGCTTATGGTTGCCAAAGTCCTGGTGTCAACAGGATTAGAAATAATTTAAGCCGGGTGGCCAAATTATGACGCTAATTAAATAGTTTTGTACCTGATATCATTGTAACATTCAAACGAATACAGGAATGAAGAAGATAGGAGTCCTCTTTGGCAAGGAAAATACCTTCCCGGGAGCTTTTGTAGACAGGGTAAACTCTAAAAAAGTCAAAGGCATCGTTGCCGAAGCGGTATCTATCGACGTGCTGGAGCAGGCAGAACCCACAGATTATGCCGTCATCATTGATAGGATTTCACAGGATGTACCTTTTTATCGTGCGTACCTCAAAAACGCGGCACTTAACGGCACGGCCGTTATCAACAACCCTTTCTGGTGGAGTGCCGATGAAAAGTTTTTTAACAACTGTCTTTCTAAAAAAATAGGTGTTCCTGTGCCCAACACCGTGCTCCTGCCTTCTTTCGATCGCCCTGATGACACCAGTGAGCAGTCTTTCAGAAATCTGAAGTATCCGACAGATTGGGACAGGATATTTGACTACATAAAATTTCCTGCTTATATGAAGCCTTTTGCCGGTGGAGGGTGGAAAAATGTGTACAAGGTCAATGACCCTTCGGACCTTTGGCGTAAGCACGCCGAAACAGGCCAGCTGGTTATGATGTTGCAGGAAGAAATTGTTTTTGACCACTATTTTAGATGTTATTACCTGTCGGGCGACCGTGTACATGTGATGCCTTACGAACCCCGCAATCCGCACCACTTAAGATACGTAGTGGAAAATCCCACTCAGGATAAAAAACTGCTGGCCACGGTCAGAGATTATACGATCCGTCTGTGCAAGGCTCTGGGTTATGACTTCAACACCGTAGAATTTGCAGTCAGGGACGGAATTCCGATTGCCATAGACTTTTGTAATCCGGCACCTGACGCTGATGTCAATTCTGTAGGCCAGGCCAATTTTGACTGGATCATAGAAAACGCTGCCGAAATGGCCATAGAAAAAGCGAAAAGCCACAAGGACGGAAAGATGAATCTAACCTGGGGTACGTTTATCAGCGATATATTTGCCACAAAATCCAAACCAAAGATAGGATAAGCTTGTTTGAATCTAGTTTTCTCCGGTAATCAGACGACATGGATCAAAAATTAAAACTGGCCATTTTGGATATGAACGACGGCAAACCCAATCAGGGCATGCGTTGTATCAGGGATATTACGGCTATGTATAGCAGTGTCTTTGACATTACCGAATTTGACGTCAGAAGTAAAAATGAGGTGCCTGATACATCCTTTGATGTGTACATCTCCAGTGGTGGACCCGGCAATCCTATGGAAGGCAACGGCATATGGGACAAAGCCTGGTACAATCTGGTGGGAGACCTGTGGGAATTTAACCTCAAAAACAAGTACGAAAAAAAGTACATGTTTTTTATCTGTCATTCTTTTCAGATGGCATGCCATTATTTTGAGCTGGGCACACTGGCTCCCCGCAAATCGACTTCTTTTGGCGTTATGCCAGTGCATCTGACAAAGTACGGTGATACAGATGCTATTTTTGCCAGGCTTCCCGATCCGTTTCACGCAGTCGACAGCCGTGATTTTCAGCTTATCCAGCCTGACCTCGACGTATTCAGGCTCCATGGTGCCAGAATCCTGGCTCTGGAAAAGATAAGAACATATGTAGACTATGAGCGTGCTATCATGGCGGTAAGGTTTTCAGATGAGTTTATTGGCACCCAGTTTCACCCGGAGGCTGACCCCGTAGGTATGAAAATACATTTCGAAAAGCCCGAGGTAAGAGGCAAGGTCATAGAAAATTTTGGCCAGGCTAAATACGATTCTATGATGGACCACCTCGACGATCCTGATAAGATAGAGCTTACACACAATACCATATTACCGCGTTTTATCGAAAATGCCCTCGATTCCATCTTTGCCAACAATGAGGTAATGGCATGATACCTGAAGTCAGACAAAGGTTTAATGAATCCTTCACTCCTGAAAAATACGAGGCCTTCAAGGAAGCCCTTAAAAACATGTATGGCTACAGGCCATCTTTCAGGGAGGCCGAAAGCCCTTTTTTTATACCGGATATTTTAAAGGAAAGACTACTCGAAGCCTGTGAGCTCGTGAGCAATGTGGTCATGAGACCCGACTTAAAAAAGATCACCGAGGCTGCACTTTATGACCCGTCCGTCATCGTCAAAGGTGAAGACGAACACACTACTTTCCTCCAGGTGGATTTTGGCATCTGCCTCGATGAAAAAGGTGATCCTATGCCACAACTCATAGAGGTCCAGGGTTTTCCGTCAGTTTATTTTTTTCAGTATATGGTCAGCGACCTTTACCACAAAATCTTTGACATACCTGAAAATCTGACCAGCTTCTTTAACGGTTATGACAAAGTTTCCTATAAAAAGCTGCTATACGATACCATAGTGGGTCCTTGTGATCCAGCAAATGTCATCATCCTGGAAATAGAACCTGAGAAGCAAAATACCTACATCGACCTGCTGAGCACCTCTGTGGAGCTGGGCATTCCTGTAGTTTGTGTCACAAAAATAATCAAGGAAGGCCGTGAGCTCTTTTACCTGGACAAGGCCGGAAACAAAACGAGGATTCTCAGGATATACAACAGAGTCATCTTTGACGAACTGTTTCTAAGGAAGGACCTGGTGTTGAATTTTAGCTTTACCGATGACCTTGATGTCTATTGGGTAGGTCACCCCAATTGGTTTTACAGGATCAGCAAGTTTTTGATGCCATATATCAACAATCGTTATGTGCCGGAAACATACTTCCTGAGTACACTCGAAAAAATACCTGCTGACCTCGAAAATTATGTTCTCAAGCCTTTGTTTTCGTTTTCGGGCTCGGGCGTCATCATCGATGTCACGCCTGAAGACATAGCCGCCATCGAGGACAAGTCAAGCTACATTCTGCAGCGGAAGGTCACATATGAACCGGTATTAAAATCTCCCAACGAACCCGTCAAGGTGGAAGTCCGCATGATGATGTTGTGGCCGGAAAATGCTCACAGACCTTTTGTGGTCAACAACCTGGTCCGTCTGTCCAAAGGCAAAATGATCGGTGTCAAATACAATAAAGACAAAGATTGGGTCGGTGGCAGCGTAGGATTTTATCAGGCAGACTGATTTTTACTCCACAATGACTTCTGTACGCCGGTTATAAGCGTGCATCTCATCGGTGCATGGCACACCATCAGTGCATTGGTTCCTGATTCTGGATTCGCCCAGTCCCCTTATGGTTATGCGGTCTTCGTCTATGCCCAGGGCCGTGAGGTATGTACGGGCTGCATTGGCCCTGTCCACAGACAATTGCAGATTGTAAGCGGCCGCACCCCTGCTGTCTGTATGTGCCTCCAGACGTATTTTCATGTCCGGATTGTCGAGCATAACCCGGGCAAGATCGTCGAGTTCTTCGGCAGCTCCGGGCAGGATACGGGCACTGTTATAATCGTAATAGATATTTTCAAAAACGATGATAGCCCCTGACTCCGTAGGTATATCTCGGGTCTTTGTCTCTGGCCATATATTTTCGGTATCAGCCGGGTCAGGAGTTGCTGTTTCCTTTTTTTCTTCAGGCTCGAGGACCACGTTAAAGTGGTCGGCATATAAAGCGTGGTCGTAAATAAGATTGATGGTCTGATAATCCGCGGCAGTGGCGGTTACCAGGTATTTTCTCGAATCCAGGACCTGCAGCGACAGTTGCCCTGATTCATCGGTTACCGATAGTGTCTGATTTTCTTTGTGCCGTGGTGTGAGTTGCAGGATGAGGTCTCCGGAACCCTTGCCAGAAAGTACGTTTACATTAAATTCGGACATCGTAAATTGGTTGATATCCATCTCTAGTGGCACCATGGCGACCTTTGCACCTGGTATGCCTTCTAGCGTAAGTTTGTCCATTATCTGCACCGTTACTTCCCTGGTTTCAGCTGCGGGTGTCCCAAAGATGGCCTCTGCCGCTTCAAATCTGTAAATGTCGTCGGCTCCGTATCCTCCCGGCCTGTTACTTGCAAAATATCCCGACCTTCCGTTTGCCCTGATGATGAGGCCCAGGTCATCGTACGGTGAGTTTATCGGCTCAGGCAGCAGCTCAGGAAAGGTCCATGATCCGTTTCTCAGAGCCGAGGCGTACACATCCCATCCACCTGAGCCGCCAGACCTTTGCGATGCAAAGACCAGCAATGTATCATTGAGCAGAAAGGGGAATGCCTCGTTTTCGGCTGAGTTTATCCTTGGACCCGCATTGATGCTGGCGGTCCATTGTGTGCCGTCATATCTGGCTATATAGAGGTCCATTTTACCCTGGCCACCAGGCTGGTTAGAAGTGTATACC
>JAKQGD010000108.1 GCA_029573365.1 Bacteroidota bacterium
AGAGTCTAGTAGTCTGACAGTCACGTCAATGCCTTGTACATCCTTGTACACATTGAGAGTGTCATCTGCTTTCCAGATTGCTTTGTTGCCCTCAAAGGCTCCTTCCCAGGTAAATTTGTTGATAATCGATGGTCCTGACTGAGACCTGACGTGCAAGGCTCCTATTAACAGGATGCTCCAAATGCACCATTTTTTGACCAACATGACAAATGTTTGTTTAGTTATACTGAATTTGGGTGCTAAGCCAATATATTTCAATTAAAACTAATATCATGCCAAATGCAGAGCACACAGGTCGGTTGTCACATTACAGACAACATATGCCAGGGCCATCGTCTCATAACTCATTGTAAAATAAGTCAATAAGTAGTAATTAAATTTTTTTTACGTATCCGTTTTTTTATCTCATCCAGAATTGTCCAACCACTATCAGTGCCTTATGACAAGTTGTTTTACAAACCTGCCATTCTCACCTATGATGGTTAGAAAATAAAATCCATCGGGGCATCCGTCCAGGGTAGTGGTGATAATTCTGTCTCCGATGGTGGATTTGCCGGAAGTTATAAGCCTATGGGTACTGTCAGTGAGCAGATATTCAAAAGAGCTATCTTCTGATGCCTGCCCCAGATCTATGTGTACAAGGTCTGTGGCGGGATTAGGAAACACAGAAACTCCCGGTTGCTGACCTTCATTTCTGATTACGCGGGTTCCCAACTCTTTTACCCTGCCATCGGCAGTGGTACTTATCAGCCTGACATAGAGTTTGTTGTGATCTTTTGTATATTCAAAACTGAACCAATATCTGGAACCTCCTGTCCCCTTGGCGACCAGTTTGCCGGCCTCTTCGTAATGAGTGCCATCTCCAGAGGCAAGGACTGTGTACACATCACTGGACACCTCCTCTCCTGACAGCCATTCCACTCCGTACCTTTGTCCTGAAACCTTATAGGCAAAAAACTCTGCGGTCTCCGTTAAGAGCGGAGCACTCAGTATGTCGTAAAAATCATTACCTGAGGAGATAACTTGGTCTACATGCAGACTGGAAGTTATGGTGTTGTCATTTATCCCGTCTATGTCTCCGGCATTGTCGTAACCTGGAGAATTGGTCTGAAGGATGGTGTAGGTGCCCATAGGCAGAAAGCTAAACGAATAATGGCCCGTTTCATCAGTCATAGTCTGCATGAGAAGCCCTTCCTTGTTGACTACGAGCTCTCCCTTATCGTCTACGAGCCTGACTACTGAACCGGCAAGCGGTGTACGTGTTGTCACCTCATA
>JAKQGD010000112.1 GCA_029573365.1 Bacteroidota bacterium
GTCGTTTCTCACAAAGCCCTTATCGAGAGCGATCTCGCAGAGCAGAGAGAAACCATCATTTCCGGTCTGGAAAAAGGTCAGGTACTCGAAGGTGTGGTCAAAAACATCACCGACTTCGGTGCCTTTATGGATCTTGGTGGCGTGGACGGACTCCTCTACATCACAGACATTTCCTGGGGACGTATCAACCACCCCAACGAAGTCCTTTCACTCAATCAAAAGCTCAATGTCGTTGTACTTGACTTTGGCGAGGACAAAAAGAGGATTTCCCTGGGTCTTAAACAACTCACCCCTCATCCATGGGAAGTGCTGGATTCAGCCATTTCTGAAGGCAGCATAATCAAAGGTAAAATTGTCAATATCGAAGACTATGGAGCATTCCTCGAAATAATCCCGGGTGTGGAAGGTCTGATCCACGTGTCTGAAGTCAATTGGAGCAACCAGCCCGTAAATGCCAGAGAATTCTTCACTCTGGGCCAGGAGCAGGAAGCAAAGGTAGTCACCATCGACAGGGATGAAAGAAAAATGTCACTGAGCATCAAGCAACTCACTCAGGATCCATGGAGTGCTGTAGCATCTAAATATAAGGTGGGAACAAGGCACACAGGCGAGGTCAAAAACCTTACTCCTTATGGAGTCTTTGTAGAGCTTGAAAATGGCATAGGAGGCATGGTTCATATTTCTGACCTTTCATGGACAAAGAGGTATTCTCATCCATCTGAATTTACAAAAGTCGGAGAGAAAATCGACGTCACAGTCCTCGAAGTGGATGAAGATAGCAGGAAATTGTCACTCGGCCATAAGCAGCTGGAGGAAAACCCATGGGATACTTTTGAAAATGTATTCCCCGTAGGCTCGTATCACGAAGCTACAGTCATTAAAAAAGATGACAGAGGAGCAGTGGTTCAGTTGCCGTATGGACTGGAAGCATATGCACCCATCAAGCATATTAAGAAAGAAGATGGCTCATTCGCTACAGCAGACGAAACCCTCACTTTCAAGGTTATCGAATTCAACAGGGATGACAAGCGTATCATAGTGTCTCACAGCAGATATCTCGAAGATATCAGAAAAGAGGCGGATCAGATTGTTGAATCCGAGAAAAACAAGGAAAAGGAGGAGGTCAAGAAATCTATCAAGACTACCCAGTCAAAGGTAGAAATTTCAACACTCGGCGATTTGGATGTCTTTAGCGAACTGAAGGAGCAAATGGCTTCAACACCACCATCAGCACCAGTTGCTGAGGTTAAAGCTACTCCCGAGGCAGAAGCTCCAAAAGCAGAAGCTCCAAAGGCGGCCAAGACTTCAGCTAAAGCTGATGACCTTAAAAAAATCGAAGGCATTGGACCGAAGATCGAAGAGCTCCTGCACAATGCAGGCATCGTGACTTTCGCTGACCTGGCTGCAGCTGATACCGGCAACCTTAAGGAAATTCTTAACAACGCCGGATCCAGATATCAGATGCACGATCCTTCATCATGGCCTATGCAGTCAG
Organism: Bacteroidota bacterium; assembly: GCA_029573365.1. Taxonomy (GTDB): domain Bacteria; phylum Bacteroidota; class Bacteroidia; order Chitinophagales; family Saprospiraceae; genus OLB9. Next base: position 1,496 of record JAKQGD010000112.1, read on the forward strand.
GCATGGCAGCAAATGGCGAATGGGATAAGCTCAAGGAATGGCAGGACAATGCCAAAGGAGGAAAAGTAGAGTAATTTTTGCAGAAAAATAGGTATATCAGTAAAGGCCTCTGGATTTATTCAGGGGCCTTTTTGTTTTATGCCTGCAAATACTAACTGATACCCTGTTCAATGCTAAAATGTGGGTATATTGCAGAACCATTTCATTATAGTTGTGTTTCGGCATCCTGTACTTACATCATGGCCAAAGAAAAATTAAAGGTTTGTATCATCGGTTCAGGTTTCTCTGGCCTGGCCGCTGCCTGTTGCCTTGCAAAGCAAGGTTTAGACGTAACTGTTATTGAGAAAAATGAAAACCTTGGCGGACGGGCCAGAAAATTCGAGGATGAGGGATTTACTTTTGACATGGGCCCTTCATGGTATTGGATGCCTGAAGTTTTCGAAAAATTTTACAACCTTTTTGGCTTTAGCACGGGTGATTTTTATGAACTGGTCAGACTCGACCCTTCCTATGAGGTTGTTTTTGGCAAAGCCGATTTTTTTAGATTGCCTGCCCATTACAAAGATCTTAGAGCGTTGTTCGAAACGACAGAAGCAGGGAGCGGAGACAAACTGGATCATTTTTTGGCAGATGCAGCATACAAGTACAGGGCCGGAATGGATGAGTTTGTCTGGAAACCGGGTCATTCGATGCTTGAATTTGCAGATCCTAGAATTTTTTCAGCTTTATTCAGGTTGGATATGCTGAAGTCCGTGTCGAGCGTAGTTGATAAAAATTTTAAAAACCCTAAGCTGCGTGATATCCTTAAGTTTCCTGTGTTGTTTCTGGGTGCTACTTCTGAAAAAACTCCGGCTCTTTATACCCTTATGAATTATGCGGATATGAAGTTGGGCACCTGGTACCCTTTAGGTGGCATGAGCAGGATTGTGGATGCATTTGTAACTATAGCTGATAGGCTGGGTGTCCACATAAGAACTTCAGAACCGGTATTGGCTTTCAATTACAAGGACAGGAAGATTTCTGCGGTTGTCACCGAAAAAGGAACCGAAAAGTTTGATTATGTCATAGCTTCAGCAGATTACCACCACGTAGATCAGAATATTGTATCATCAGAATATCGCAACTATTCAACCGACTATTGGGAAAACAGGACTATGGCTCCCAGTTCGCTGCTATTTTACCTGGGTCTTGATGCAAAGCTTGAAGGGTTCAGTCACCATACACTTTTTTTTGACAGAAATCTTAGCCGCCATGCCCATGAAATATACAACCAGCCAACATGGCCTTCCGAACCATTGTTTTATGTGTGCACTCCTTCTGTTACCGACCCATCCGTGGCACCTTCAGGTATGGAGAATGTATTCATTTTGATGCCACTTGCACCAGGACTTGACGATTCAATCCCTTTACGTGAACGGTATTTTAATATTATATGTGAACGTATTTTAACTACCAAGGGCATAGATATAAGGCCTTTAGTCAAATATAAGCGAAGTTATTGTGTAGAAGACTTTAAAAAAGACTATTTTGCGTTCCGTGGAAATGCATACGGCCTGGCAAATACACTCAAACAGACTGCTTTCCTTAAGCCAGGTCTGCGTAACCGCAATCTTGATAATTTGTATTATACAGGCCAGCTCACCACTCCGGGACCTGGGGTGCCACCAGCCATTATTTCAGGGCAGGTTGTCGCCGCAGAATTAT
>JAKQGD010000118.1 GCA_029573365.1 Bacteroidota bacterium
ACCAAGGAAGCCGATCATGGGTGCAGCTCCTGAGATACTAGCCAGAGAGGACAGGTTTTTCTCCAATTTAAACACTTCCAGGTTACCCACATTTTCTATGGCAGCATCGATGTCTTTCAAGGGCTTGCCAATACGCATAAGGCCTTTTTCTATCATTCGGGCCGTAGGCGTATCATTGGCACGACAAAGGGCCTTGGCACCTTCTATGTTGCCTGCTGCAACAGAGGCTCTGATGTTGTTTATGAAATTTTCATCAACCTTGCCTGCACGGCCAATTGTAAGCCATCTCTCGATAAATATATAAAGTGCCAGAAAAGACAGGATAAGAAGTATTATCACATTAGCTATACCCATCCATCCTCCTGAGGCTATGATGTCAATGATGTTTTGGGAGGGTACTGCGGCAGCAACATCTGTGGAGGCTGGGTCTGCAGCTTGAAACAATGAAATTAGCAGGCTTGTCATGAATTGATTTTTAAAATGGTGTCTATTACAACGAAAATATATAACAAATATTATTTCGTGCAAAATTAGAATTTTTTATAATATAATCTTTTTTTTATTCCTAAAATATTCAAATCTCATACAGGAGACCAAAATTTTCGTTTGGTTTCCAAAAAACTTCTATATCCTGTTTGGAATTTTAACGGGCTACGGTAATGTCCTTTCTCACCAGGTGTCTTACGCCGGCAAAATCACTATATTCCATGACCATTACATACACACCATTCTCAACAGGCCGGCCCAGGAAGGTTCCATCCCATCCACTATCATTGTCATTGAAAACAAAAGAATCATTGCTGTAGACCATGTTGCCTAGTCGGTCATAAATGGCCAGTTTATTGATGTTGGCCGGAATTCCGTTTTTAAAGATGATAAACCTGTCGTTGTTACCATCCCCGTTTGGAGAAAAAATATTAGGGTAAAATATTTTTAACTCATTATCTACATGGATTTTAATCTGAGACCGGGCGATACAACCATTCATTGTGGTGAGTTCAACGATGACTGTTTCATCTGACAGGGTGCTGAAGTCAAGTGTGGGTTCTGTGCCTATTACATCACCGGCCGCATTGGTCCAAACGCTGCTGACGATCTCATTGTCAGGATAGTTGGACTTGTAACTTAGGTATGCCTGTTCGGTAAAAGCAATAGTTATTTCGAGGGGTGTTTCTACTTCAAGGAGGTCCGGTTCCTCTATTTGCAGGCTGATATTGTGTCTGCAATCGTATTTGTCCCGTACTTCCAATTGGTATACTCCGGGGCCAAGTCCTGTTATTTCTGTGCTTGTAGCCGGTCTTCCATCCAGGTAATAGCTATAAGGTCCGAAACCACCATCCTGGCCTAATATACTGATAACACCATTTGATTCGCCAAAGCACAATACATCTTCAGCCACTGCCTTTATGTTGTACGGTTTATTTTTTTCTTCTTCAATCGTTACTGAGCCGAATTTCTGGCAACCATTGCTGTTGTCAGTGACCTGAAATCTGTAAGTACCCGGTGATTGAGCTACCATTTTTAAATCCGAAGGTTGAGAGGCTATCTGACCGTTTGTCGTAGTCCAGCTGTAGCTGAAATTCTGTCCGGTTTCTGTTAAAGGAAGTACCTCAATAGCGTTTGTATTACAATTCCATTTTTCGTTAACTCCCACTGTCAGTGAGGGGTATTTAATCCTGTCGGCAATGGCGACTGATGCTTCGCTCCAGCATCTGCTCGAACTGGCTCTGGCCTCGACCTTATAGGTACCGGCAGAAGTCACTTCATGGCTTTTCTTCGAGACAAAACTTCCATAATAAGCCTGTTGGGGCAATGTCTGGTACCACCTAACTGAGTCTATAAGTATATTGGTAGACATCACAATAGTATCTATAGGATTCAGGCAGGTAAGGTCATCCCCGGTTAGTGTTACAATTGCTTTCTCGAAATTTGTCTCAAGGGTAAATGAGGTATCAAGTCTGCACCCATTGTTACCAATTGCCGTAAACATGTATGGAATGCTACTGACAGCACCTAACGAGTCAACTATAACGTTTAAACCCAGCTGTTTGGCACCCGAAGGAAGGGTCCACTCAGCAAAATCCAGATTTGAGGTTGTACTAAGGGTTAGCACTGGCTGTGGGTCTTTACTCGACCGGCATTTGACCGTGGGTTTAAAAGCCTGTACTTTAGGTTTTGTAAAATCTGAAGTAATTATGATTTCGTCCTCAGTCGAGCAGTTTATACCTGCTGCGTCATAAATAGCCTGTACTCTGTATTTTCCAGGTGAATTTATTTGAAGTGTTTGTGCTGACGAAACGAAAATACCGGTCTCATCATACCATCTGTATTCCAGAGGAAGAGGCCCATTGTTATTGCTGTTGCTCCCAATTGTTATCGTCGGTTTCTTA
>JAKQGD010000120.1 GCA_029573365.1 Bacteroidota bacterium
TTGTGGGCTCCTTTGTGACCTTTGCCATATGGATAGGCATGGCAGTACTTGCTTTATACGAAATGCTGGCTTCCAGGATCGCTGGCTTTGCACCCGCCGCCATTGCAGGATTGCTGGTACTGTCAGCACCCGTCATCATGGGCTTCCAAAACTTTGATGACCACAGCCGCAAACACCATCAGGCGTCCAGAGATTATGCATCCAATTTCCTCAATAGTCTGGAACCAAATTCCATCATATTTACCTATGGCGACAACGACACGTATCCGCTATGGTACGCCCAGGAAGTGGAAAACATCAGGCGTGACGTCAGAGTGGTCAACCTGAGTCTTATCGCCGTAGACTGGTATATCAACAAACTCAGAAACAAGGTCAATGACTCAGCACCCCTAAAACTGACGCTGTCAGAAGAGGATTACCGGGGTAAAAACCGCAATCAGGTATTCTTTGCCAATCCAAACAACGAAGATATGTCCGTGCCGATCAACGTTTTTGAAGGCCTCCGCAGAATCAAGGATCCACGGTATACAATACAGGACCAGACCTTCATCACCACACGAAAATTTGGCCTACCGGTAGACAGAGACAAATACATGAAAGTGGGGCTGCAGCCCAATATTGACACATCCGAATGGGCCAACCAGATAGTATTCAGCTTCCCGTCATCGGCCTCATACTTTACCAAGGACGACCTTGCTGTAATGGATGTGATAGCGTCAAATTTTTATGAGAGACCCATATATTTTGCAATTACCTGTCAGGCTTCCAAGCTGCTCGGCCTAAACGAATATATGGAGATGGAAGGCCTCGCCCTCAGAGTGTCACCGACCAAAGTCAGAAGAAAGTCTGAAATGCCATCCATCTACGGCTATGGAGACATAGACGAAGAAAAGGTGTACAAAAACGTCATGACCAAGTGGAAATGGGGTAACTTTGATCAGAAAAAACTCTTTGTTGACAAGAGTTATATGGCCGAAGTGCAGGCCATGAAACTAGTCCTGATGAGGGCCGCCATAGAATTTGATAAAAAGGGAGACAAGAAAAAGGCAGCCGACATGGCCAATAAATATTTTGAGGCTTTCCCCAATATGAATTTCCCGTATGATTCAGGCATCATGCCGTTTATCAGCGTACTGATCAATGCCAAAGATTTTGAGTCTGCCAAAAAACATCTCAGAATCCTTGCCCAGGAGACAACTCAGTATCTCAGGTTTTATGAATCACAGCCTGACCAGGAGGTCTTTGACGCTTTCGGCAACGATTATCAATACAGACTTTCAGCGGCCAGCGACGTTATAGAAAATGCATCCAAGGTCGAAGACCCGGCCTTTAAAAAGGAAATGGAAGACTTGATGCAACCATTCCTGAAGGATTCAATTCCGACAGATAAAAAATGATAAAACTGTGTATAGCATCCGACCATGCAGGCTTTGAACTGAAGAGTTTTCTCGTCAGATGGCTGATTAAGTCGGGTTATGAGGTCGCGGACAAGGGGCCGTTTGATGAGACATCAGTGGATTATCCAGATTATGCCCATGTGGTGGCTGATACAGTAACAGTGGGAAGTGCAGATCTTGGCATCCTGATATGCGGCAGCGGCAACGGTGTGTGCATGAGTGCCAATAAACACCCTCAGATCAGAGCCGCCCTGTGCTGGAATGTAAAAATAGCCAGCCTTGCCAGACAACACAATGATGCCAATGTACTCTGCCTGCCTGCCCGGTTTATCAGCCGCACAATGGCTAAAAACATAGTTTCCGCCTTTTTATCTGCCGGATTTGAGGGAGGCAGACATGCAGCCAGAGTTGGCAAGATTCCGTGCCGTTGACCACGCATTATTTAGCAGTAAATTCCAGAAAAGATGTTTGACCGCATTATAAAAGCCATATCAGGGTCCTTGATTACCGCCATCTTTTGGTATTCGGGCGGTACTATTGGCTACAGCCAGTATATAAACTCTGTAACCCACCCCGACAAATCCCGTCCACCAATCACTGATGAGAGTGACCTGTCGGTCAGGTATGCGGCAGGTATCTCGCCCTTCACCCTGAGGGAACACCTAAAAGTGCTCGCTTCCGACTCGCTTGAGGGCAGAGAAACAGGCCAGAAAGGTATGGAACTCGCCGCTGATTATTTGTCCAAACACATCCGCAACCTGGGCTTGCTGCCGGGAGGAAACGACGGCAGTTACTATCAGCCTGTCGCCTTTACAGCATCAAAGTGGAATTCTACAAACATCTTTATCAACAAAACCAAATACCGGATGCTGTGGGATTTTATAGCCCTTCCTGAAAACAACATCAGCATGGACAGTTTTACCGTATCCGAAGTCATATTTATGGGATACGGCATCGATGACCCCAAATACAGCGATTATAAAAAAACAGACGTAAATGGCAGGGTCATCATGATCAACCACGGCGAGCCTGTCGATAAAAAGGGAAATTCCCTAATTACCGGCAATGAATCTCTGTCGGCATGGAGTACTGACCTAGAAAAGAAACTGAGAGTGGCCAAAAACAAAGGTGCTAAACTGGTATTGGTCATAGAAGAAGACATCAAGAAAAAACTGGAAGAAAACCGTCGTAAACTGTTGGGTGGCAACCTCGAACTGGGCGACAGGACAAAGATGGTTTTTGATCAGGCAAACCACATTTTTAT
>JAKQGD010000136.1 GCA_029573365.1 Bacteroidota bacterium
CAAACAGGCCATCGTGCTGGAAAGTTAGGTTTATGCTTGTATTTTCCTTGCCTTTCAACAGGCTTGAGACGTAATCAATATCGGTACTTTTCAGTTTTGAGCCGTTTATCTTTACTATCTCCCAGCCTTCTTCGACACCAGCCCTCAGCGCAGGAGATTTATCGAAGACCTGAAGAACTATGACATGTCTTTTTGACTGGTCATTGCCTATTGTCACGCCAATTCCGACATAATTGCCAACCGTTGAATCCTGAAAAAGTTTATATTCGTCCTTGTTAAAAAACGTGGAGTATGGGTCAAGACCAAAAAGCATTGCTTTTGCAAGATTTTCCTCTGTTACCAGATCTGCCCTGTAGTAATTGTCCATGACAACCTGGACAGTTTTGCTGAGCAAGGGCATGTTGTTTATATCAATTTTTGTCTGTGTTGATCTTGCCGCCCTGGAACCTACAAGCACTCCACAAAATATTCCCAGACCAAAAACGATTATCAGGAATGTCGAGATTGTTACCCAAAATGTATATCTGTTTTCTCTCATCATCTCACCTTGGCAAGTAATTCAAAGGATTCATGGGTTTATCATTGACCCTATATTCAAAATGAAGGTGTGGGCCGGTGCTCCAGCCTGTGGAACCGATATATCCAATAACCTGGCCTTTTTTGACCTGTTGTCCCTTTGAGCACCCGAACCTTGACATGTGGGCGTAAAATGTCGTTATGCCGTTTCCATGGCTTAGAATAACAAGGTTACCATACCCACCAAGCTGACCAACAAATCCAACAAAGCCATCTCCAGCAGCCATAATTGGCGCACCCATCTTTGCATCAATATCAATTCCAGTGTGCATCCTTACATCGCCAAAGATTGGGTGCTTTCTCATACCGAAATGACCAATGGGACCGTTTACCGGTATCGGCCACATGTAAGCACCTTTGTAGGCCGCCCTTTTTCGTCTTTCTTCCTCTTCAGCAATTTTTTTGAGGATGATTTTTACTTGGGCCTGATCGTTATCAAGT
>JAKQGD010000152.1 GCA_029573365.1 Bacteroidota bacterium
AGGGCTTTGTGAGAAACGACGGCGTTTTTGATGGCTTCGTTGATCTTAACCACTTTAAACTCCATTATTTTACCTACATAGATGTCGTAATCGGTAATTGGCTTGACATCGATTTGTGAACCCGGAAGGAATGTCTCCAGACCCAGACAGTCAACGATAAGACCACCTTTGGTTTTGCTGATGACATGCCCCTTGATGATGGTGCCGTTTTTGTAAGAATCCACAAGGTTATCCCACGCCTTGATCAGCTTCGCCTTTCTTCTGGAAAGTACGAGCTGGCCTCTGAGGTCCTCCTTATTTTCAACATATACATCGACATAGTCACCAACTTTCATATCAGGGGTATCTCTGAATTCTGAAAGGGGTACCAAACCATCTGACTTGTAGTTGATGTCCAATACTACGTCACCACTGTGAATAGCCGTAACACGACCTTTGACCACTTCAAACTGTGAAACAGAATTCAATGACCTGTCATACTGTTCAAAATACTTTTTCTGCTCTGTTTCGGCGTACTTTACCTTGTTTCTCTTGCCAAGGGACCAGTCAAAATCATCGTGAGCCGTGGAATTGTTTTCAACAGTTTCTTCCAACTGTACATCCGTAATATCTTCTATATCTACTCCGGATTCTTCGTTTTGGTCAATATCATGACCATTATTTTCCAACATATTTAAAAAATTTGTATGCCTCCCCACATCAGGGCGACAGAGATTAAACCATAAATTTCAAAAAATGGCTGCAAAGGTAAGCTTTTTGTGGTATTTAAACATAATATTTTGAAGGAAAAAATAAAACTGAAAATATTGAAGCGTCTTTATCGCCCTTTCTGGATTGAGAACTGATATTAATTGTTACCTTTGAAATGTGATGTCAAACATCAGCTAAAGCCCGGGAATCTGAATCAATGAAGGACAAAAAGAAAACACTTAAGGAATCGGCCATCATCCAGGCTGCAGAAAATGTTTTTGGTGAGGTGGGATTCAAGAACGCCAAGATGGATGACATAGCAAAAAAGGCAGGTATCACGAAGGTTACGCTTTACACCTATTTTCAGTCAAAAGAAAACCTGTACCTGGCGGTTACCTACAAGGCATTGCAGCTGCTTATCGAAAAATATTATGAAACCATAGACAAATACAGGGACAAAACAGGAATGGAAAGCGTACTGGCTATCCTTGATGGTTTTATGTCGTTTTGTGAGCAAAATTATCTGTATTCTGAGGTTTTGCTGGACTATTTTGCCATGGTGAGATCAACGGCTGACGGCACCAACGAAGCCAAACTCACCGAAGGCGTGAAAGATAGCATCTACTATGTAAAGCTGCAGGATCTCCAGAACCTGCCTTTTAAGCTTACGGTCAAAGAAATAGAAAGAGGCAAGAAGGACGGCAGCATAGTAAGTACGCTGGACCCCATGCTTACTACTCTGCACGGATGGACGATGGTGACAGGATATGCCAAGGTGATGAGTGCATCCGGAGTCAATGCCTCGCCTCTTTTTAATGTCAGTCTGAAGGAGTTAAAGCTGCTCCACCTCAAGCTCGCCAGACACTTGTTTCAAACCAGGGACCTATGAAATCTATAAAAAGACTTTTTATATACGGACATAAAATCAAAGACGAAACAGAATATGCTCACGTAGCCACATTGTTATCCGCTTTACAGGAAAACAGTGTCGAGATATTTCTTTTTGGCCAATTTAAAAAAGAAATATCCGCATATACCAAAAAATTTAAACACATCGAAACAGCAGACACACACCGTGAACTGACAGAAAGACCTCCTGATGTGGTTATCACGATGGGTGGAGACGGTACCATACTGCAGGCAATTACGCTCATACGCAATACTGGAGTACCCATATTAGGCATCAATCTGGGCAGGCTCGGATTTTTAGCCAGCGTAGAGAAAAAGCTAATCCGGAAAACAGTACAGTACCTCATGGCCGGTACCTATCAGATTGTGGAACGGGCCATGCTACATCTGGAATGCAACCTGCCTTTGTTTGGAACATTTCCCTATGCCCTTAATGACTTTACCCTTAATAAAAGGGATACTTCGTCGATGATTACCATACACACTTATATAAATGGTGTATTGCTCAACTCATACTGGGCTGACGGAATCATCATCAGCACACCCACAGGTTCTACAGGTTACTCCCTGAGTTGTGGTGGTCCCATTATTTTTCCTGATTCAAAAAACTTTGTTATAACGCCCGTTGCCCCTCACAATCTCAATGTAAGACCCATCGTAATACCTGATGACGCCGTTATATCACTGTCGGTTGAGGGCCGGACAGACAGTTTTATGTCTACTTTGGATTCTAGGTACGAAACGATAACATCACAGCATAAAATCAGCATAAGAAAGGCAGATTTTACCATGAAGTTTATACAACTCAAAGGCCAGACCTTTATGAAGACCATCAGCGAAAAACTCCTGTGGGGCCTGGATAAAAGAAATTGATTAAACACACAATGAAACGAAATCAAAGAATAACTTTTATTTTGGTTATGGGCCTCATGGCCTTTGCAGGGTCAGGGCAGGTAAAAATACTCTTTGACGCAACCAAGGCCGAGACAGTGGCAAATGCAGACTGGCAAATAGATGCAGACCAGTTTAATTTACAATTTATCAATGGCCTGCCTGTTGTCACCAATCAGGTAAAAGAGGCAAATCCTCAGCGATATCCCACTCCACCTTCTACCATGGTGGATGCCGATACTCCTGAAACCTTCTGGACCGGTGCATTGTCAGCTTGGGCTGTAGAGAGTGTCAGGTATGGATATGAAGTGGAAACGCTACCGGTTGGAGCCAGGATTAGTTATGGTGACAATAGCAATGACCAGGATTTAAAAAACTATAAAATTTTTGTGCTTTGCGAGCCCAATATACTTTTTACAGCTCAGGAAAGCCAGGCCATCAAAGATTTTGTATCTGATGGTGGCGGCCTTTTTATGGTATGCAACCATTTGGGTTCCGACCGCAACAACGATGGAGTGGACAGTCCTGTCATATTCAATAATCTTATGGGACCCGACAGACCTTTTGGCTTTGTATTTGACTCGTTAAGTCTTTGGACATAT
>JAKQGD010000174.1 GCA_029573365.1 Bacteroidota bacterium
CGAATTGCGTAAAACAGACACCAAAGGCAAAATTCCCGGCCACCCGTACGAGGGCAATATGGAACCCAAAGTCAAGGAGCATATATACGCCGTATGCCGCAGATGGATGGATCCAAATGGGGACGGCAACTTCGACGACGGTATAGACGGCATGAGACTCGACGTAGCCGAACATGTACCCATGGGCTTCTGGAGGGATTTCAGAAAGTTTGTCAGGTCCGTCAATCCAGAATTTTATCTTGTCGGCGAAAACTGGTGGACCAACTATCCCGATACCCTGATGGACCCCGCTCCGTGGGTAAAAGGAGATGTCTTTGATGCCGTGATGCACTATCAGTGGTATAAGGTGGCAAGAGCCTATTTTGCCCAACCGGAAGAAAAAACCACACTCGATAAGTTTCGCAGACAGCTGGACTCTGTTTTTCTCAAATATCCCGAATATACAAGGCAGGCAATGATGAACCTGTCTTCCTCTCATGACTCTCCCAGACTTCTGACCTCATTTCTAAATAAGAGCAAATACAAGTACCGCAGCAAACCTCAGGAAGATCCTGCCTACCGCACCAACCGTCCTGATGCCCTCACCCAAAAAATAGTTAGACTCTTCCTTTTGCACCAGTTTACTTTTGTCGGGTCACCGTATATTTGGAACGGTGACGAAATGGGCATGACCGGTGCCGACGATCCCGACAACAGGAAGCCTCTGGCCTGGCCCGACATAAAGTTTGAGCCGGAGACCCAGAACTTTCTTTCTGATTACCAATACAGCGAAATTCCTACCTTCGACCAGGCTTTGTATGACTACTACAAATCACTTATTGCACTGCGTAAGTCGTCAGATGCCTTTTCGTCGGGCAGTTATGAATTCATCCCAGCCCAGGGTTCACAAAAAGTACTGGCCTACAAAAGGACAAACGGTGCCGAAGAATTCGTTGCTGTATTTAACAACAATGCCGAAATGAACGAGTTTAACCATTCGGACACAGGCAATAGCCAGATAGTATTTAAAAGTGGTGAGGACCCCGTCAAGGTGGCCAGAGGTTACCTGATGCAACCATATACAGGATTTGTGCTCAGAATAAAAAAATAGCATGACCGACATCGAAAAAGTATTTGACCCCGAAGAATTCAGACGCCTGGGGCACAACCTCATAGACATGCTGGCGGATAATCTGGCTTATAATACATCATCGGCACGGCCAAAAGTCATTGATTT
>JAKQGD010000179.1 GCA_029573365.1 Bacteroidota bacterium
GCCTGCCTCATATCGGTGTTTGTACTTAAGCAGATGGTGCCCTACTTTTTGACGCGGATTGCTGATGGCATACTTAAATGTATCGGTAGTAAAAAAGGGCACTTTTCTGGTAAGTGCAGCTTCAAGGTCAGTCAGGTTACCTATATGCGAACCACGGAGGATGCCGTTGTCTGCATGGTAATAATTGTAATAGGCTGACCACTGATGTTTATTGCGTGCGGTATTTTGAAACAAGGCGGCCAGGCCTGATTCGCGGGTGCCGGTGTTGGCCAGAAGGTGATCAGGCGTATGGCGGTCACCCCCCACCATGCCTCCTGCATAAAATCTTGCATTGACATGGCTTACAGACTTCCTGAGGGTAGCATTGGCCCCGGCAGCCCTGCCGTTGGTCTGCATGTTGACACGTACTGAGCCGTGAAGATGAGGTTCTGACTCTAGTGTCTGTGGTTCCACGGTGACGATGCCGCCGATGGCCTGCAGTCCGTATCGTATGGCTGACGAACCCCTGACAACCGTGGCCTTATCGTTGGCTGCAGGATCTATTTCCGGAGCGTGATCCAGGCCCCATTGTTGCCCTTCCTGAGGTATTCCGTTGTTTAATATGGTGATTCTGTTGCCATACATACCGTTGATAACGGGTTTGCTAAGTCCGGGACCTGACCTGAGACTGCTCACACCTGGCACGGTCCGTATTATTTCGCTAAGGGATTTGCCCGACATTTCTAACATGACTTCAGATGTAATCGCATTACGGGAGAGGCCTGTGTGGCTATTTGGGTCCTTACCTTTGATCTCGATTTCTTCGATGATGTGATGTGAGTGGTCCAGAAGGAAATTCAGGACCGTGTCACGTCGTACCACGGCAAAAAAAGTGCGGCTTTCACAACCCAGATGTGAAACTACAAAGTGATAATCACCCGGGCAAACATCCGTAATTATAAAGTTTCCTGTTGCGTCGGTATCTACGCCTTGTCTTGTTTCCTGGATGTAGACCGTTGCAAACTCCAGAGGCTCATTTTCGTGTTTGTCTGTAACGGTGCCTGATATGGTATTGACGCATGTCTGCGAATACAAGAGCTGACCGCACATGGCCACCATAAAAAGCAAAACCAATTGTTTTCGCACCATAATAAATCAAATGCAAAGATATTGATAATGCAACAATGTTGCATATACGAAGTTGGTATTTTTTGCTGTTTCTTTGCCTCACCGTACTGACAGCCGATAAGTTTGTCTATAATTGAGGGCTTTTGATAGAAAAAGCAAAGATGTTAGGTCAATTCTATATATTTTTGCAGACATAAAAAAGTGGCCCTTTCATGAAAATGCCGATCATAAGTGTATCCCTAGGGGTGCTGATTTTAATGCTTGCAGTACCTTCTGCGGGCCAGGAAAAATGGACGCTGGAAAAATGCATCAATACCGCTATAGAAAACAGTCTTTTGATGGAGCGTAACAGGATAAGCCTGAAGGGTACAGAGATAGACCTGAGTCTCGCCAGGCACAGCAGATATCCAAATCTCTCAGCGGGTACCAATGTGGGCTGGAATTTTGGGCGTACGATTGACCCAACCAGGAATGAATTTATTACAGAGACGTTTTTTAACAATGGTCTTTCTATAAGTTCCAATGTTTTGCTCTATAACGGAGGCAGAATCAACCAGACCATAAACCAGTCACTGTCGGACAACAAAGCATCGTTGTGGGATATGGAACAGACCAAAAGGGATCTTGCACTTAATGTGGCTACTTTGTATCTCAATATACTTTTTGCAAGGGAAAATCTAGGTATAGCCCAAAATCAGTTGGCCCTCTCTAAAAACCAGGCCAGCCAGTTGAACAAGCTGATAGGAGTGGGCAACAGGCCAGAAAACGAGATGCTCGACATCGATGCCCAGATTGCTACCAACGAACAATCGATTGTAGAGGCAAAAAACAACCTTGATATCAACATTCTCAATTTAAAACAACTGCTGAGGCTGGATCCCGGCTACAGCCTGGAAATTGCATCGCCTGATGAGTTGCAGATAGAGACCGACCCTGACGTGGTCACTTTTGATGAAGTGTTTAATAAAGCCATATCCAGCCAGGCTTCCATAACAGCTGGCGAATTCAGACTTCGAAGTGCTGAGATAGGAGAGAAGATAGCCAGAACAGGCATGTACCCCACGGTAGGTGCAGGAGGAAGCCTGAGGTCAAACTACAGCAACAAAGGGGTAACTGTATCAGGGTTTCAGTCACAGGTCCTGGAACAAAAAGTGATCATAAACAATCAGGAGGTTACTGTAGGTTTTCCGCAGCAGGTGCCTGTGCTGGAGAAACAGCCTTATTTTGATCAGTTTTCGGATAACCTTTCCTATGGTGTAGGAATATCGCTTAATATGCCCATTTACAGCAATTATTCTGTCAGAGGCGGGATACAAAGGGCCAAGCTAAACAAGGAACTGGCAGATAACAATCTCACGCAGATCAAGGAATCATTAAAAATCACGGTCGGCCAGGCACTGTATGATGCCCGTGCTGCTAAGTCAAGATACGAGGCTTCTGAAAAAACAAAGCAGGCACAAGTCAGGCTTTACGATAATGCCGTAAAGCGGTTTGACATAGGAGCGATAAATTCATTTGAACTTACCAGGCTGAAAACTCAGATGGAGACAGCTGAGCTGAATGCTTTGGTGGCAAGGTATAATTACATCTTCAGGTCTAAGGTACTTGACTTTTACCTCGGCAAACCGATACGGCTTTCGAAGTGATCCAAGGATATATCCATTAATATTAAAACAAAACAGGAGACGTACATATGAGTATTCCAACCAAGCGAAACTGGCTGTTGATTTCCCTGGTGGCATTAATTGTCATACTGGGAGGACTGGCCATATACAAAGGCAGTACCAAACCAAAAGGAAAACAAGTGACTGTGGCTGATGCCGAAAAACGGACGATCAAGGAGACAGTATCCGCCAGCGGCAAGATATTTCCTGAGACAGAGGTAAAAATTTCATCAGACGTATCAGGCGAAATCGTAGAATTGTATGTCCAGGAGGGAGACTCCGTAGTCACTGGCCAGGTATTGGCGAGAATAGACCCAGATACCTATGTTTCGGCGGTAGAAAGGGGTGAAGCTTCTCTCAACAGTTCCAGGTCTCAGCTGGCAACCAGCAGGTCACAAGTCGAGGCCAATAAAGCCCAGAAAGAGCAGATCATGGCTCAGCTCGAAAATGCCAGGACCATACACCAAAGAAACTTGAGCCTCAAAAAGGATGGTGTTATTTCGCAGGCCGAACTCGATCAGTCTCTGGCTTCTCTACGCCAGCTTGAGGCCAATCTGAGGTCTGCAGAAGCCGGCATCAAGTCGGCTCAAAACAATGCCGAGGCCGCTGAATTCAGCATAAAGGGTGCCATGGCCAATCTCAAGGAACTGAAAACCAGTCTTAACAGAACCACAATCAAGGCTCCCAACAGCGGAATCATCAGCAGGCTTTCTGTAGAAAAAGGCGAAAGGGTGGTGGGAACCATTCAGATGACAGGGACAGAAATGATGCGTATCTCCAATCTTAATGTAATGGAAGTACAGGTTGATGTTTCGGAAAACGATATACTCAAAGTGTCCGTCGGTGACGAAGCAGAAATCGAAGTAGACGCCTATATAGGAAAGAAATTCAAGGGTAGGGTGACACAGATTGCTAACTCGGCATCAAACGTTACTTCCACCGGTGCAGCAGCCCTTAATACCGACCAGGTTACTAACTTTATTGTTAAAATCAGAGTGGACGAACAGTCCATCAAAGATGTAAAAACAAGTGTGCTCAAATATCCACTAAGGCCTGGAATGTCTGCTTCCGTAGATATTTTTACAGACGAAGAAAAAGACGTTGTGGCTGTGCCTATCCAGTGTGTAACCGTTCGTGAAAAAAATTTAGGAAAGGATAAGCCGAAGGAAAAGTCAAAGTCGGGCGACAAGAAACCAACAGAGGAGGGACAGGAAGAAAAAGAAGTCAAGGAAATTGAGTTGGATGAGGTTGTATTCGTTATGCATGGTGATACTGCCAGTATGGTAAAAGTGGAGACAGGAATACAGGACAACGAGTTTATAGCCATCAAATCGGGTGTAGTCCTCGGCGACAAAATTATCTCAGGCCCTTATGCTGAAGTCAGTAAAAATCTGAAACAAGGTGATAAATTAAGGTTGAAAAAGGAAACAGACAACAAAGACAAGGATTGAGATTTTGGAGTCATGTCTGATTGTTTTTCTCAGAAATGCTGAGATAGGAAAAGTAAAAACCAGAATTGCAAATACACTTGGCGACAAAGCAGCACTGGATATATATCATAAGCTCCTTCAGATTTTAAAAGTTACATTAAAAGATCTGACATGCCGTACTTATTTGTATTTTGATGGAAAGCCGCAATACGGCTGGCAGGATCTGGAAGCAAGGCAATGCGTCCAGGCTGATGGTGACCTTGGCCACAGGATGGCAGAAGCATTTGCAGATGTATTCAGCCTACATTCTGAGGCAAGGGTATTAATCATCGGCAGTGATTGTCCTGCTCTCACAGCTGACATTATAAATAAAGCATTTAGGGATCTAAGTCAAGCAGATGTGGTCATAGGGCCGGCAGAAGATGGCGGTTACTACATGCTGGGAATGAAAATGTTGCACCGATCTATTTTTGAAGGTATAAGCTGGAGTGGACCTGATGTTTTTACAGATACGGTCAGGAAAGCCGGGGCACTTGGCTTGATTGTAGAATCCGGTCCTAAACTATTTGACATTGATACAGCAGCCGACTGGGAGAGGTGGCAAAAGCTGAAGGAGGTGTGATGTAAGCTGGCCTGTGATAAGCCACCAGATGATCTATTTGCCACGGTAAAATGTTGTAACTTTGCAACTGTTACTAACCAAATCCAAAAATTGTTATGCAAAAAGTATATATCCGCTCCGCCAAAAGAACTCCTATAGGAAGTTTTGGAGGCAGTTTGTCATCACAATCAGCCACACAGCTGGGAGCCATTGCGGTCAGGTCAGCTGTCGGAAACTCAGGTGTTGATGCGGCATCTGTAGACGAAATATTTATGGGCCAGGTAGTCCAGGCCAATGCAGGTCAGGCTCCCGCCCGACAGGTAGCACTTGCTTCCGGTTTGAATGTAAGTACTCCGGCGACCACCGTCAATAAAGTCTGTGCTTCCGGTATGAAATCAGTCATGTTTGGAGCTCAATCCATAGAGCTTGGTCAAAACCAGGTGGTCGTAGCCGGTGGCATGGAAAACATGTCGATGATTCCTTTTTATCTCGGCAAAGCCAGATATGGTTATGGATATGGCAATGGTGAGCTTGTAGACGGTCTGGTAAGAGACGGCCTTGCCAATGTGTATGATGGCCAGGCCATGGGATGTTTTGCTGATGCAACAGCGACAAAGTTTGCCATCAGCAGAGAAGAGCAGGATGCCTATGCTATACAGTCGTATCAGCGATCAGCTGCTGCATGGGATGCCGGACGGTTTACTGATGAAGTGACTGGAGTAGAATTAAAAGATAAAAAGGGAAACATCACCGTATTTGACCGCGATGAGGAATATAAAAATGTAATTTTTGAAAAAATTCCCGGCCTGCGACCTGTGTTTTCCAAAGATGGTACTGTGACCGCAGCCAATGCATCCACCATCAATGACGGAGCTGCCGCACTGGTTCTTTGCGGCGAAGATTATGCTGCAAAAAATGGAGTAAAACCTCTGGCCGGAATCATATCTTATGCTGACGGTGCCCAGGAACCCCAATGGTTTACGACCGCTCCTGCCATTGCCGCAGAAAAAGCCTTGAAAAGAGCCGGATTGTCCATCGGGGATATCGATTATTTTGAAGTTAACGAAGCCTTTTCCGTAGTAGCCCTGGCATTTTTAAAACATTTTGGCCTCAGCCAGGATAAGGTCAATGTCAACGGTGGAGCTGTTTCTCTGGGCCATCCTCTGGGGTGTAGCGGTGCCAGAATACTTACAACACTTGTGCATGTGCTTGGTCAGAACAACGGCAGATACGGCATGGCAGCCATCTGTAATGGTGGCGGTGGTGCCA
>JAKQGD010000194.1 GCA_029573365.1 Bacteroidota bacterium
CGGCCCAAAGGCAAGCAGAAAATTGGCCGGTATGAGGATGACTCCCGCAAAATGATTGAAAAGCATAAGAGTAAAGCTGTACAGTGAAGTTTGCTTTTCGATATCAAATATTCTGCCACAAAGTGTCAGAGCCGTATGCCTGACAATATATATGATCCCTACAGTCACAAACAAGGCCAACAAAACCAGAATTCCCCTGGGGCCTCCAAAATGTACGGCACTCAAGTAGGCAAAAACGCCCAGATTGATACAAAATATCAGATACAGAATTATAAGGTATGGCGATACTCTGGTACTCTCTTCCCTTTGGAACAACTTGAGCACATTTTCATTGACTATTGACCTGTATATCAGCCCTACTGCCTTTTGTCTGGTATTGATTACTACTGCCAGCAATCCGCATGCCAGCAATAAAAACCAGAATATGAATCCATTAGATGACTGCGTGGTTCTGGCTTGTTCCTGCATCCTCTCTGACCTCTTGGCGAGGGCAGACTTTTTCTGTGGCACATGATCCACCTCAAAGGGATTTTTATCTCCGCTTTGTTTGGCTTCACTGTTTTCGGCAGCTGCGGCCCCTTCTGCTATAATGCCGGTAACGGTTGTATCTCTTGTAACAATAGAATCCGCAGATGAAGAAGGTAAAACTTGCGTTTCAGGCTTCAGATCCTTTAGCCTGGGCTTCACTTCAAAAGGATTTTGTCTTTGCTGCCCTGTCAAGGTGGCCGCAAGCAGCATCGTAAGCCCAAAAACCCACAGATTAATATATCCTGAGAATATTCGCATTCTGGGGCAAATTTACAAATTTTTTATTTGGGGAAGAGGCATCGTCCTGACACACTGGCAATAAACATTTGCTGGCAGGGAAGATTTTGGTAAAAAATTGTGTTCGGGCTTATTTTTTCAACGGATTGTACAGACTTTCGTTCTTGGACAAAGTCACCCCTCATCCCTCATTTTGTCGTATCTTTGGGGTTATTTTTGAAATTGTGCCAAATCACCTGATAAGAAGAATTATCGTCCTTGGGGGCCTTTCCATCATAGGCATCCTCTTCATTCAGTCCTATTGGTTGCTAAAAACCTGGGACATCAAGGACAAGGAATTTGACCAGACCGTGCATATCGTGCTTCGCAATGTAGCTACCCGCATGGCCAAATTCAATAAAACCCAGTTACCAAAATCAAACCTCATCCAGCGAAAATCGTCAAACTACTACGCTGTAAACATCAACAGTGCCATCGATGCCAATGTATTGGAACAGTTTCTCAATGAGGAAGTAAGAAAACAGTCCCTCAATATCGATTTTGAATACGCAGTCTATGATTGCGGCTCCGACGAACTTGTTTATGGAAACTATTGCAGTGCTGAGTCAGACGACAATAGCAAGACACTGAAAAAATCGGCCAGACTTCCTAAGTTTAATGATCTGATTTATTACTTTGTAGTCAGATTCCCAAAAAGGGAAAGTTTCCTCTTGGCCAATCGCAATATGACGCTGACGCTTACTCTGCTGTCGGTCCTGGCCATCGTCTTTTTCCTGTACAGCATGTGGGTCATCCTCGAACAAAAAAGAATGTCAGAGCTTCAAAAGGATTTTATCAACAACATGACCCACGAATTTAAGACACCGATATCCTCCATCAAGATTGCGTCCGATTTTCTTGCCAACGACCCTTACCTCAAATCCAACGACCGGCTGGCACGTTATACCCAGATCATCCGCGACCAGAATCTTAGACTCAACGAGCAGGTAGAAAAAGTGCTTAACGTAGCACGACTCGAAAGAGACAGCTTCGAACTTAAAAAAGAAGCCATTGATATAAATCGTACGGTTCAGGAAATTGTCAACAACGAATCCCTCAAAATGAAGCAAGGCAAACTGACTTTTGAGCCACTGCAAAGTGAAGTTCTCATCCTTGCCGACAAATTGCATTTTGTCAATGTTGTGGCTAATATGATAGATAATGCTATAAAATACAGCCCCAATGACCCGATAGTCACCATTTTATTAAACGAACAGCAAAATCAAGTGTTGTTACATGTCAAAGATCAGGGCATTGGCATCGAAAAGGAAAACCAGAGAAGACTCTTTGACAAGTTTTACAGGGTTTCTACGGGCAATGTGCACGATGTAAAAGGATTTGGATTAGGGTTGTTTTATGTTAAAAATATTTGTAACGCCCACGGCTGGCATATCGGAGTTCAGTCAGAGCCCGGCAAAGGTTCTGAATTTACCATTACTATACCTAAACTTGCTGAAAAATGAGCGATAAATCCCGTATCCTGTATGTGGAGGACGATGAGACCTTAAGTTTTGTGACGAAAGACAACCTCGAGCTGCATGGTTATGAAGTGGACCACTTTATGGATGGAGAAAGTGCCGTCGAAGCCTTTTACTCCGGTCAGTTCGACCTGTGTATCCTCGATGTTATGCTCCCTAAAATGGATGGCTTTGCCATTGCCGAAAAAATAAGAGCCACGGATCCCAATGTTCCCATTCTCTTTCTGACGGCAAAGTCTCTCAAGGAAGACAGAATACACGGGCTCAAAATAGGTGCAGACGATTATATCACCAAGCCTTTTAGCATAGAAGAACTGATCCTTAAGATCGAAGTCTTTCTGAGGAGGAAATATGTTTCTGTTTCGCTCAATGATATGTACAGGGTCGGAAACTATCATTTTGACTACCGCAATCTTATATTGAGCTTAGGTGACGACAAAAGAAACCTGACCCAAAAAGAGGCCGACCTGCTCAAAATGTTGCTCGATCACAAAAACAACGTCGTTAAAAGAAGTGTCATTCTCGAAAAACTGTGGGGGGAAGACGACTACTTCCTCGGCCGCAGTATGGATGTGTTCATCAGCCGCCTCAGGAAATACTTGTCTGGCGACCCCAAGATCAAACTGGACAACATCCACGGTGTAGGCTTTAAGCTCGTTATCGAAGAGTAGTTTTCTTTCGGATTTTTTGTCTCATGCTTTGTAACCGGCAGGGTTTTGTGCCTTTGTTGCATTTAGCACATGTGTCTTTGTTACCCTTTTTTCGTCAAATAATGGTATCTTTGTACCATGTTTTATACGGGGCCATTTTATGGCACGGAGACTGATTTCAGGCATTCGATTATAGAGAATTAGGTTTATCCTGCATTGCTCATATAATAATTTAATTTCTTTGACGTTATATTTTCATTTATAAAACATAACATATATTATATTTGTTTAATATGAAAACATTCTTTTCGTTTTTAACCACCTTATTCCTTCTTTTTATTTCCTCACTGGCATATGGCCAGCAGAAAACAGGAATAGAATGGATCAATACATCAAAAAAGTACTATAAACTTAAGGTAGCTGAAAATGCCATCTTCAGGGTAACTTATGAAGACTTGCTTGCTGCCGGGTGGTCGCATGGCCAGGTTGCGGCAGGCGACCTCAGACTCATTAATTACGGCTCCGAACAGGCCATCCATGTCAGCAGCACTACATTTGGGCCCGGCTCATGGTTTGAGTTCTATGGCGAAAA
>JAKQGD010000202.1 GCA_029573365.1 Bacteroidota bacterium
GGGCCATTCTCAACAACGAACTCTACCTGCTGACCTTCGGTCAATGAGCGGTAGCCTTCGCTCTCAATAGCGGTGTAGTGTACAAACACATCAGCACCGTCTTCGCGAGCAAGAAAACCATAACCTTTTTCATTATTGAACCATTTTACTGTACCGATGATACGTTCAGACATTTTTGCCTCCTCTGGCATAAAAAAAATTGTGCTGCTTGAGTCGACGTTCCATCGGTTTGTAAAAAAAATACCCCGAGGATGATGTTCGTCCCGGGATCTTTTTGTCGTACCAACGCGAACTGACCAGCATCTAACTTGCGTAATAATACCTCAATCATTCAGGTCTGTCAATGAATTTGGGTGTTATTGGTGTCAATTTTGGAAACTGGTACCAAACTCACAAGACAGGTTGAAAAACGGCTGCTGTCACTGTGGCTTCCAGGCAGGTTGGGCAGCCTGGTACCCTTTAGGCAGGGATAATTCTGCCAAAATGCCGATTTGTAGATCGATGACGGCAATCTTTCCCATGACAGGTGCATTATCAATCACAACAGCGCCACTGTCGGGGGAGAAACTCAACAGCGTGTTTTCTGGAAAGATTGGCTCTGTTAGCTTTTTTTGATCTGACCCATCCGGATTCATGATGTAGAGAGCAAAATTATTGTAAGTACCGTCCATTTCAGAGAGAAAGGCTATTTTCTGTCCGTCTGGTGACCAGGCTGGATTGATGTTTGCCCAAATATTAGCTGTTAGAGCGCGCTCATCTGAACCATCAGCATTGCTGATGTGTATTTGGCTCGAGCCGTCATTACGGATAGACTGCTCTACCAGTGACATGGTCAACAACTTTTGTCCATCCGGTGACCAGGCGGGCGTCTGGAAGAAGAAATCATATGACGGTTCTGTCATTTTTGTTATGGCTTTGTCAGCCAGATTCACAACGGACCACCACCACAGCCCCTGGCCGTCTGTTGACCGGAATGCAATCTTCTCCTGTCCCGGTATCCATTTTGGAAGGTCGTTCTGGTCTTCGAATGTGACCTGTTCTGTTTCGCCACTGTTGATCGTTAGAATAGTAACCTGGTTGATACCGTAGGCATCGGAGGTATAAGCCAGCCTGCTGCCATCAGGAGACCAGGCCGGCAGTACCTCATTGGCAGGTGTGTTTGTCAATTGCTGCAAGTTTGATCCGTCAGAGCAGATAGAAAATAGATCTAAATTTGAGCCATCCACCCGTCCAGAAAACACAATTTCACTGCATTTGGTATCTTTTCCCCCAGCAGGTGTTGGCTCTGTTGTTGCAGTTAGGGGAGCAGTTGGGCTGCCAGCTGATTGATTTATGCTATCTTCAGCCAGAGATTGTGTACATCCGGCTGATATTACTAAGCTC
>JAKQGD010000212.1 GCA_029573365.1 Bacteroidota bacterium
CCTCGTCGCACGCCCTCACGCACCTGAAGCAGTTGATGCACTTGGACAGGTCCATCGTCATATAGGGATGGCTGAGGTCTTTTTGCCTGTCAAGATGGTTTTTGCCGGCAGGATATCTTACGGTTCTGACCCCAACCTTGGCGGCCACGGTCTGCAGCTCACAGTTGTTATTGACCTCACAGGTAAGACAGTCGAGCGGATGGTCAGTAAGCACCAGCTCTATGATGTTGCGGCGGAGCCTTCTGATCTTGTCGGTGTCAGTATGTATAAAACTGCCTGCCGACACAGGTGTGTGACACGAGGCCATGGTACGGGTAGGGCCATTTTCTGACAGGCCTACCTCCACGCTGCACACCCTGCAGGAACCAAAGGGCTCGAGATTGGGTGCATCGCAAAGTGTCGGGATATCTGTAGCGGGATCTACCCGACGTATAAATCCTAATATAGTCTCACCCGGTAAAAACTCATGAGGTGTACCGTCAATATATGCTATGGTAGCTACTTTGTTATAGGTCATGGTCAGTGTTTTTATGGCTCAGGGCCAATGGCAATCAGCTATACAAAAATATGATATTTATCGAAAACACGATTGTCCATACAGTCCCCGGTTTGTCACAATTTATCTGAAATAATCCTTCAATTCGTCTTCAAAATAATGTAAGGCATTCTTTACCGGCAGTGGCAGTCCTCCGCCCAATGCACACAGAGATCCAGCCTCCATGGTTTCCAGCAGATCGTCCATAAGTTTGCGTTCTATTTTGTACTCACTGTCTGTTGCTTTGGCCAGCATCTCATATCCTCGCGTGGACCCCAGTCTGCATGGAAAACATTTGCCGCAACTCTCATGGGCTGTAAACTTAAACAGATGTTTGAGGTACTCGATGAGCGGCATGGTCTCAGGGATACAGACTACGGAAGCATGCCCAAGCAGAAAACCATTTGTAGCAAAAGACTCAAAATCCACTGTCAGATCGCCGATCCTGCCTACAGGTACCAGCCCACCGAGGGGGCCTCCTATGTGCAGTGCCTTGACAGGAACCCTGAATCCTCCACCTGTACCCTCCAGCACATCCCTCAGTGGCGTGCCCATATCCACTTCGCAGATGCCGGGCTTCCTGAAAAATCCGTCCAGAGACATGAGCTTGGTGCCTGTGGATTTTTGGGTGCCAATGGAGGCAAATTCACTGCCGCCGTATTTCATTATAAAAGGTAGGCAGGCCAGGGTTTCCACATTGTTGACCACTGTGGGCTTGTTAAACAGTCCCTGCTGAGTAGGAAAAGGCGGCCTTACCCTCACCTCGGGTCTCTGGCCTTCGATTGATGACAACAAGGCCGTCTCCTCGCCACATATGTAGGCTCCCTGTGCTTTGATCACTTTAAATCTGTACGAAAATCCGCTGCCCAAAATATTGTCTCCTGTCAGGCCTGCTTTATCCAGCTCGTCTATGGCCTCGGAGATGATATGAACCGACTCAGGATATTCAGCACGTATGTATAATACTCCCCATGAGGCACCGGCCATATAACCGGCCAGCAACATACCCAGCAACAGGGCATGGGGCCTTTGCTCCATGATATATCTGTCGGAATAGGCTCCGGGGTCTCCCTCATCGGCATTGCACACTATAAATCTCACCTCTCCCGGAGTGTCGCGGCAAGATGCCAGCTTAAAGGACATAGGAAAACCTGCCCCTCCCCTGCCCCGCAAACCTGAAGTTTTCAGTACATCAAGGAGTTGTGAGGCGTCCTTTTTAAGACAGTCAGACAGCACAGAATAATACTCTTCCAACCCGGGATATGGAGCCGTAAGCACGGCAGCACCCACAGCTGTGACGTCGTAATGGTCCTGACCTTCCTTTTTGCCGGCCACAATCTCAGTCAGTGACGCACCTGCCATGCCGGAATAATTTTTGCCGTCATAGTGGAAGGCACTATTTTCGTGGCACCTGCCTAGGCAGCACATTTCGCCTATCTCTTCGGTTTTAAAAATGCCCGAAATCTGCTCTGCCAGTGCCGGCTGTGTACCTGCCGTAAGACACGAACTTCCGTTACACACATAGATCTTTTTTCCACGGTTTTCTTCGCGGAGAAAATCGTAAAAACTGATGGTCCCATATACATTGGCTGCTCCCATCAGAAACTCGGCCCTCAACTGCTCTATGTCGGCAACATCAGGCGTACCTGTGGCACGGGCACGAAGTCCCAGTTCTTCAAATAAGTTGTTTTCGAGGCCTTTGCGGCCTGACAGGTATCCCAGATTTTTTGACATGGCCCTGATTTGAATACATCGTGCAAGTTACAAAAAATTGCATTGCCACAGCCAATCTTTTACCTCAACATTAAATTATTTTTCAGAAAGGACTCAAATACCAATTATTGAGTCCCATTCGCCAAAAGGCGGTAAAAAACATAGTTGAGTTTTTCTCTCTTCCGCATCCATGACAAACCAGAATATACCTATCTTTGTCCCGTGAGCAATATCAGGGAGTTGGC
>JAKQGD010000213.1 GCA_029573365.1 Bacteroidota bacterium
TGCCAAACGGCAGCGTGGTCTGCTGATAATATTTTAAAACGTGGGTCCACAGGGTGGCACTGTTTTCCCAAATCCTGTTTTGTTTCAAAGTAATTAAACCATATATGAGGACAAGGGAACCTGCACCGGACAGAAATACCGTCTTGGAGCCGGGTTTCTCCTCACACCATTTTGACAAATAGTAACCTGCTGCTATAAAAAATCCGGAATAAGCTATATAAGTAAATCTGTCGGCAAGATATCCCTGTCCAGCTCCCAGAATCTGTAACAGAAAAATGATGTTTACAATAAAAAATGCAATCGAAAAAAAGGCCATTTTCCTTCCCGTAACATGTGTTTTGTATAATGCATAAATCACCATCGGAACCATAAGCATGGTTGGGTAGAAATAGGCCGGAAAATAATTAGGGTAGGGGTACAATGGTGACATACGGAACGGTACCAAAAGTTTTATGGTATATATCAGAAAGCTGAATGAACCTATAAATAGTCGCTGAAGAAAATTGAATTTTGTCGTATCCTCAACTGTTGCAAGTGACCCAAATGCATGCAAAGTCTTGATACCTATGACACCAAAAATCAGCGATAATATCAGGAACGGCACCTTAGAAAGCAAAGACCTGAGTTCCCACTTTTTATCCATGATATAATCTATGGCCATCATACTCAAAGGCAGCGAGACGGCTTGTATCTTAGACAAAAGTGACAGTAAAAAAAGTACAGCCATAAGGGCCCATCTCCATGATTTGCTGTCCAGTTTCCACTTGATGTACTGGAGGAGGGCCCCCAGATAAAAAGCTCCATAGAGTACATCTTTTCTTTCGGTCACCCATGCCACGGATTCCACACGCATGGGATGAATGCCAAACAACAATGAAGCAAACAGGGCCCCTATCCAGCCGGCACCTAAAAAAAGAGCAATCCTGTATATCAGAAATACACATATTAGATGCAGAAAGATGTTATTCAGGTGCCAGTAATGCGGTTTGTCAAAGTCAAATGCCAGCTTTTCGATGGCAAAAGTCCATATGGTTAGTGGATTGTAATTGCCTATAACACCACTGGTAAATATTTTTTTTGTATTTTCCCAGAAATTTGCATTGTTCAGGTCCTTGATGTGTGGGTTTTCCAGAAAATTACGGTCATCGTCCCAGTTTACAAATTCATTATTTATAGCTGTAGTAAAGCACAGAAAGGTTACAGCCAGCGAAACCAACAAGGGCCACATGGGACTTTTTACTCCTCCCGGGGCATTTGGTGATTTAGTTTTTTCAGCAGTTTTTGGTTTTGCAGCCTTTGATGAAAATTCTGATTTTCCGGATGCTTTTTTTGCCATGGCCC
>JAKQGD010000215.1 GCA_029573365.1 Bacteroidota bacterium
TCCAACTCATTGTTGTCCAGTATAAGCTGCCCCATATCCTTACGCTGATCCAAAGCCTTGCATTCATGGATGATATTGTCTACAAGGGTGGTCTTGCCGTGGTCTACGTGAGCTATGATAGCAATGTTCCTGATTGGTTGCATATTAATTTACTTGCCTGTTTCTGATTACTTGTGCGTCTCCTTTTTAATCACGATCCTTCTCCCCTTGTACTTCAGGACTTTGCCACTTTCCAGGAATTTCGAAAACTTCTTGTCTACCTCTACCAGGCAGTGTTTTTTATGTACCTCGATATCTCCGATCTGACGTTTGTGCAGTCCGGCATGACCAGACAAAAGGTCTACAAGGATACCCGGGTGAATATTGTCGATCTTGCCGATATTGATATAAAAAGTATCCATGTGAGGATTGGACATTCTGTCCCTTTCATCCCCTTTATGAGACTTATGTCTGTCTTTTTTACTTACAGTTTCAAACTTGCCTTTGCCCATGGTAGACTTATCTGCATTAAATGGCAGGTTGAGGTCGTCTTTTTCTACTTTTTTGTAAAGCTTGTTAAACTCAAGAGCAAGTATTCTTTCTACCAGATCCTTTTTGGACAGCTCCGTAAAATGCTCCATCGCCTTATCCACCAGTTCTTCGCTGAGTTCTATGGTATCTGTGTGTATTACCTTCTCGGTCCACTTTTCGAGCTTTTTACTGTACATCTGCGATTGCAGAGGCACTTTGATGTGTTTAATGTCTATACCAATACTCTTTTCAAAATACCTGATGCGGCCGATTTCCTGTGGAGTAACAATAGCCAGGGATGTTCCTTTTTTTCCGGCACGGGCCGTTCTTCCTGACCTGTGTGTATAATACTCCGGATTTTCCGGCAACGAATAGTGTACAACATGTGTCAGTGAATCTACATCTATGCCCCTCGCAGCCACATCTGTAGCCACCAATATGGGTGTCGTCCTGTTTCTAAACTTTGCCATGACCGCGTCTCTTTGAGCTTGCGACATGTCACCATGCAATGGCTCGGCTCTGTATCCCTCTTTTTCCAGGTACTCTGCCAGTTCCTGTGTGTCCATCTTGGTCTTACAGAAAATGACACCGTAAAAATCAGTCAGATAATCAAGTACTCTTTTAATAGCGGCTTCTTTATCGTGCCTGCTTACATATATGTACTTGTGGTCTATATTTTCATTGGTCTTACTTTCCGAATGGATTTTTACCTCATACGGAGACTCCATGTATGTGCCTATAATTTTTCTGATTTCCGGCGGCATGGTTGCCGAAAACAACCAGATAACCTTTTCTTCTGGCGTATATTCAAGTATTTTATCTACATCTTCTTGAAAACCCATATTGAGCATTTCATCCGCTTCATCCAAAACAAGAATCTCCAGCTGGTCCAGTTTTACTGCTTTCCTGTCTATAAGGTCCTGGAGTCGTCCGGGAGTGGCAATAAGTATATGGGGCGTTTGGTTTTTAAGAGCCCTGATGTTTGAAGTTATGGGTGTACCTCCATATACCACCTGTATGCTGAGGCCTTTTTTGTTTTTACCAAAATTTTCAAGCTCTTTGCCTATCTGCTGTGCCAGTTCCCTCGTAGGAGCAAGTATAAGGGCAAATGTATGCCTGATCTTTGTATTAAGAAATTGGATAAGTGGCAGGCCAAAAGCTGCAGTTTTACCGGTTCCTGTCTGTGCCAGGCCTATAAAATCAGGCTTTTCGGTTATCAGTTTTGGGATGGCCCTGTGTTGTATTTCTGTGGGAGTGACAAAACCCATTTGTTCCAGCGATATCAGGATATCATCGCTGAGGCCAAGGTCTTTAAAGCTATTCAAATGTAAATTTTATTTAAGGCCGCAAAGGTAAAAAAATATTTTGTAAAAGCAAAGCTTTTTTAAACCAAACCTAATTTTACTCTTTTCCTGTATTCACCAAAGGTGATCATTTTTTGTTGTGACTCGTCCCATAGTTTATTGCCTGCAAGTTTCAGGCTTTGCCAGAAAGTCAGAATGGTGACATATTGGTTGACCCAAAGATTTTCCGCAAGAGCCTTCTGCAGATTGTAATTGGGGATGGCCGGATTGAGGTGGTGGATGTGGTGAATCCCTATGTTTCCTGTCAGCCAGTTAAACACAGCAGGTACTTTATAGTATGTACTTCCTCTCAGTGCAGCCGTCAGATAATCCCAGTTTTGTTTCCATTGCTTGTAAGCGTCCTCATGCTGATGTTGCACATAAAAAAACCAGATAGCTATAACCGAAAACAAACTGACCACCGTAAATTGGGTGATAAAAAACTTGAGTCCCAGAAAATACCCTAAGAAAGAAAAAATGATAACCATAACCACGTTGTTGACCCAGAGTTTCCTTTTTTCTGCTTTGAAAATGTCCATGTTGATTAGAGGAAGCCTGTTGTGTATCAGCACATAATAGATAGGGCCCAATACAAACATAACTGCAAAAGACCTGAAAAGCCTGTATTTCATTTTTCCAAACCAGCCCAGGGCCATGTATTCCCTGACTGTGAGTGTATTGATGTCTCCTATGTCCCGGAGTTCCAGCTGACCATTGTGCGAATGGTGTATGTGGTGTGATTTGGCCCAGTAATGGTAAGGTATCGAACTGAATATAGAGCAGACATATCCTGTGATATCCCTGGCCACACCGTTGCTAAAAAATGACCTGTGCCCACAATCATGTTGGATAATAAATATCCTGACCAGAAAAAAAGCATTGATTAATCCCAGGCCGAAGGTAAGCCAGTAACTTGCATTGAGCGACAAATACATCAACACCCATAGAAAAATAAACGGTCCGAATGAATTGATAATCTGGAAGACAGCTTTTTTAGTATCGGTTCTGGTATAACGGGAAAAATTCCTAAGCAATGAGTTATCTATCTTTATCTGCTCCACGATTGATATTATTAAAAATTCAATTGCAAATTTACAAATAATACGGCTTTTATCAAAGAAAATACACCCCATTTACACCTGTTTGTATAAAAACAGGCTAAAGCTCCGGTTATCAATTATCAGCCAATAAAAACCATCCTTTTGCCGTTATTGTTACTGGTCAAAAGAAGTGAATTGAAAGCACAACACATCTTATTTTTTATCATGATGACCACATTGTTATTTTGTGGTTGTAGTATCAGTTTTAAAGGCATTTCGATACCGCCTGATGTCAATACTTTTTATGTTGAAAATTTCAGAAACGCCGTGTCACAGGCTCCTGCGGATATAAACCAAAGGTTTTCTGAGGCTCTGCGGGCTAAAATAAGAAATGAATCGAGGCTTACCTACAACGAACAAAAGCCGGATGTGGAGTTTTCCGGTGAAATCAGCGGCTTCAGACTATTTGACGAAGCTCCTCAGGCCGGCAATACTGTTGCGTTAAATAAACTTGAAATCACCGTCTCAGTCGCATTTGCAAACAACAAGGACGAAACCAAAAACTGGAAAAAGTCATTTTCTTTTTTCAGGACTTTTGAGAGCGACAAGGACTTTGTGAGCATTCAGGACAATCTTATAGCTGAAATTTTTAAACAGCTGACAGAAAATATATTCAACGAGTCATTTACAGGCTGGTAACTGTGATTAAAACCAGGACATTAATTTGTCTTGATGTTAAACACCATGATGCCGCATTGAAGGTCGTACTTGCCTGTCTCAAACTCAAATTCCCTGGCTTTTCTGATAGCCAGCGACACCAGACTTTTCTTGGCGATGGTAGACATGGAGCCGTTAAATTCAGCTTTGGTGACGGTGCCTTCCTTATTGACACAGATATCGATGGTCACCTTTCCGTTTTCGTCCGCCAGGATCAGGATACTTGGAGTTTCTTTGATTTTTCTCTTGCCCAGTTCCTGTCCTGATATGCTTATGCTTAATTCTTCGTCTATTTCGAAGGTATTGACTGTCCCGTCATTTTTAGGCAGGTTTTCGTCAAACACAGGAGGTTCGGAATCGTCCTTTTTGACCACGGTAGTATCAACTGGTGCAGGCGTTGTCTGTGTCTGCTGAGTTGGCTGAGTGTTTTCCTCGCGGGT
Organism: Bacteroidota bacterium; assembly: GCA_029573365.1. GTDB lineage: Bacteria > Bacteroidota > Bacteroidia > Chitinophagales > Saprospiraceae > OLB9. The sequence goes on from JAKQGD010000215.1 coordinate 4,051, forward strand.
GCCATCAGAGAGTACTTCATTTTCTTCCAGCCTGTTATTGTCAACCGGCTGTGTATTTGCTGGTTCTGTGCGTTTAATCACTTCTCCCTGCTGGCTGGCAGGTTGCTGAGTAGATGGTTGCTGCCTTGTTTTAGTGATGCCACAAAGGTTTTTTACCTTGGTCTCGGCCATGACACTGCCCAGATACATGGCAGCCTCATAATCCTGACATGCTTTTAACTTCTGGTCTGTCTGTTCGTACATCTCAGCCCTCCACTCATAATAAGATTGGTTTTTTTTGTCCAGTTCTATGGCAGCAGACATATTGTTAAATCCTGAATTGCGTTCGCCCATAGCATAGGTGGCTCGTCCCAGCAATGCTGCAGATTCTGCTGTAATACCTTTAAGGTCTATTGCTTGCATCGCATCTATTTTAGCTCCTTTGTAAGCGGCAAGGGCAAATTTGGCATGACCTCTGTGCAGCAAAGCCTCCTTGTATTTGGGATCTTTGGTTATGACGTGATTGTACTGGGTGATAGCTTCCTCAAAACGGCCTGTCTCGTACAGGTATTCGGCTTTGACATAAATAAATCCGGTTTCTTCGTCAAGCACCTGAGCATTGGCCGTAAGGCAAATAATCATAAAACTAACGACAGCTAATAAAGTTGGGATTTTCATTTTACTGATTTTTATATATAAAGACTAAACAATGATATTTATTGTTAGTTAAGAAAACATTAAATCATCACTGTTTTTCTGTCCGACTCTGCCCCTAAAAGGCTTCAGGCTATTGTTTATTTTGATTTACCTTTCTTTGCAGGCTCTTTCTTTTTGAAAGCATCGGGTATATCGGCCTCAATCCAGGATTTTACAGTTTCTAGAGAAACAGACTTGAGGTAAGTTTCATCCGCCTTTTGTCCGTCCAATTTAGGTATTTTGATATTGTTTTTACCAAATTTAATATAAGGACCCCATCGTCCGTTTTCTATTGAAATTTTTTCTGCAGGCCACAGCTGGATATATCTGTTGGCCTCCTTTTCAAGCTTGGCTTCGATGATCTCGGCGGCTTGTTCCATAGTGATTGTATCCAGTTTATACCTTGCCGGAATGTTTACAAACAGATCCCCCCATTTGACAAACGGGCCAAACCTGCCTTTGCCTTTGGTTACCGGCTGACCCTGATAATGACCTAT
>JAKQGD010000244.1 GCA_029573365.1 Bacteroidota bacterium
GGGCCATAGACATTAAAAAACTTACAACCTACCCAGTACGGAGGCTTATGCTCCTGGTCCAGGGCCCACAGATCAAATTTGTGCTTGCTCTCTCCATATGGATTCATGGGTCTTAGGGCCTGTATTAGTTTTTGGTCATCACTAAAGCCAAGGCTTCCGTCACCATAGGTGGCAGCACTGGAAGCATAAATTAATGGTATTTCCCTCATGGCACACACCCTCCATATACGCTGACTGTACCGGACATTGAGCTCTTCGAACACCGACTCATTCATCAGCGTAGTATCTGTCCTGGCTCCTATATGAATGACGAAATCCACCTTTTGGGTCGTCTTTTCAAACCAATCGAGAAAAATATCCCTGTGCATCCACTCTCTTACAGCTTTGCCATCAGTGTTTTTATCCTTGTACAGTTTATAAAAATCATCCACCACCACCACGTCACGATCGTAGCCATGCTTGTTGAGAGCCGTAAGCAGACATGAACCAATAAATCCGGAAACACCGGTCAGAATCACCATAGGTAAACGCTTTAGCCCACAAAGATAAAGGAATTTACATGGCCTTCAGAATACTCCTTGACGAATGTAGAATGACGAATAACCTGGATTCAACACTCAATCTCTTTATCAGAATCAATCACAGACCTCGAGCATGAGGATCGATTGGACGATGGCCCTGAGCCACAGATTTTTCTTATGTTTGCACAAAGAAATATGCCTCATGACCATCCCCGTTTTTTACGCAGATTTTCCCAAAGCATGCCTGTGCAGGTACCTCACCATTGTGGTCGTTTGCCTCACATCATCATTTGTACACGCACAATTCAGGCCCTTAATTAAAAAATTTTTCCTGGGACAGGATTCAGTAAGACTGGCCATTTATGATGCAGGCGGCAAAAATTTTGCCTTTGTCCATGTACACGAAAACGAAGAAGCCTCTTTGCAGGCGGGCCTCACCTCACTGGCAGCCTTCGGAGGCAAGCTCATCACACTGCAACACTCACGTGATGGCTCCACCAAAAGGAACGTCACCTTCAGACACAATAAAACCACCTTTTCATTTGATCCCAATCGCATTTTTACACATGACAGATCCGTCCTGGCAGCCTCCATCACAGTCATCAAAGGTAAGGGCAAGGCAGACAATTCCGTGATAGAGATGGTCGATGCCCTGGCTCGTGCTATCTGGGACGAACTCGCCGGATATCCGCTCATCATCGCCCTGCATAACAATAAAAACAAACCCTCAGAATACAGCACCCGATGGCTTTTCTTTAAACATTACGAACCCGAATCCTATTCCATCACCTCCTACGTCCGAAAATTTGACCAGGTCTCAGATTCCAATAAGTCATGTTCTGACATATATATCAACCCCGCCATCAATAATTCAGAGTTTTTTATCGTAACCCGGCGATCAGACTTCGACCAGCTTTTACGCCTAAGGTATAACGTAGTGCTGCAAAACGATCGCCCTGTAGATGATGGTTCCATGTCTGTGCTTGCCGCAAAAAACGGCATCCGATATATAAACGCCGAGGCCAAACACGGCCGCATCACGGAGCAGACAGCAATGCTCAGACTCCTGCTCGATGCTGAGGTTAAAAAATAAAATACTCGATATATACAGCCTGGGGGTTAAACCGGGGGCTCCAATAAGAATATCAAACCGTATTAATGATTTTTTATTGAACCAACAAATTGATAACCAAACAGATTAAATAGTAAGCGTTAATGCCTGATCCTATTTGCAGAAGGCTTCGTAGTCCGTCATCACCTGTACGGCTGCCTGTTCCAACTGGGTGCCAGGCAATTTATCGCCTTTAAACCTTGCTTTCAGACTTTTACTGGGTTTTATCGTGTACTTGCCTGTATCGTATTTTTTAACCAAAGCCTCACAATCACTAAAAAAAGCTTTGAAACTAACCGCGTCGATTGATTCGGGTTTGAAGCCATCCCGGACCAGGAGGATATCAAATGCATTTTTAGCGTTTTCCTCCTTTTCCCTGACAAGGGCATCGTTTTCATAATCCTCGTCAGAAATCACGGGCGGGATATAAAACCTGAGCATCCTGACCCTGCCGTCGCGGACCACTTCTGCAAAAAAGTCCGAAGGCCTTTCCCCCTTAAACCTGCCATAAGCGGATTTGAGGATGTTGTCCTCGCCTTCCCCTTTTATGTAGTAGTTGACACTTATAAACTTCCGGTCGTCATATCCATACTCCTTAACTGCAAGGGGATCGAGGACAGCTTTTTGTTCTTTTTTTATTTTTCCTGAACCCAGCAGTGATTTGTCAAAGGTCCTCACATCCTGCTGGAAAGTCCACGGCAGAGCAGGGTCTTCCACTTCGATCATGAGCTCCTTTTTGGTGCCGTCATTAAGTATGATGTAGCCTTCAAAACGGTTGTCTCTTTTCTGCCCGAATAAAATTGTGGAGCAGGCTATAAAACTAAAAACCAGTAAAATATTTCTCATGAGATTGTTATTAATAAATCAGTTGCCAAAAATCTTTTTTCCTTTTCGTTGATCCAGGACCGGCTTGGGTCTGGGAGCCGAATCCATCACCTCTGTGGCTATCTTATCTACATAGACCCAGCGTCCATCTTTGCGTTCGTAGCCTATATAGCTGCCATCGGGTACCATGGTTTCTATTTTGTTATTGATGCGGCTCATCCTGGGTATGAGGTGGTCGGCCATTATCATTTCCATGCCAGGATTGTAATTAATAGTCATAATGGCATCTGCCGAATATTTAAACACCAGTCTGTGGAAGGTATCCTCCTCTTTGCCATCAGGCGACATCCGCACAAATACCGGCTGGCCAAAATAAGGCACACCCTCAGAGCTGAAAAACATTACATCCACGATTTTGACACTTTCTTCACGGCTGAGGCGGTTGACACCGAAAATGAGCCAGTATTTTTCTTTACCCGAGGTTTTGATCTCCATCATGTTGTAGCAGAGAGATCCGAGCCAGTTGTCGGCATCAAACTCATCGTCAGCAAAACTTTCGGCCTGCTTAAATCGGTCATTTAACCTGATGATGCTTCCGTCTGCTTTCTGGATGACTCCAAAATATCTTGTGTCATAGTCAGAAATACGGGCTTCCCAGGTGATAAGCCTGAAGGATCTATCTTCCGCAGTCTTGCGTGACACCCATTTAAGTGAATCAAACGGATAGCTGAATGAACCTTTTTGGCTCAAAGCCTCAAAAAACAGGGTGTTGAATTTTTCTGTCGCCCTCAGACGGTGTCGTCCTTCGGAGGCATTGGTCATGATGTCACAATAAAACGAAAGTTCACTTTCAGTCTCTTGTAATCCGGCCTGACCGGCCAATATAAACTGACTGCCTCTAAACAGTAAAAACAGGATAATCACAAATCTCATGGCACAAATTTAAAAAGGGATATCATTATAGTCAAAAAGCACCATATAACGATGTTGTATACCAGAGTATTACAAATAAACTGTTAAAAGTGTTTTTACTGCAGGTTGCAGGATCTGATAAATGAATGATAGTCAGGCTTGTCGGCTACAGAATGGTGAATAAAACTGTACACGACCTTAGCATCCCTGATGAGGAAGATGCCCGGCATCTGCAATCCGTCTCCTACGCCGGGAGCAGCAGGATAGATACCCTTTGTGGCTGCTACTTCGGCTCCACGGAGCCATGTCTTGAGGCCAAACAACTGACTGTATTTGCCCTTGACCAAGCCGAAAACCTCATAATATCTGCAATCTGGGTCGCTGACGTGCTCCACCTTAGGAAGCCCAAATTTACGGAAGTATTCCTCTGCGGTTTGATTTTCGTCCATGTGTACAAAAACGGGCTTTACACCGCTGTCAACAAACTCCTGAAACTTCCTGGAAATATCGTAGAGCGATTCTCTGCAAAAGATGCATCCAAAATGACGGAGGAAAACCAATAAGACAGGACCATCGGCCGAAAGCTCTGCAAGATTGCTGCCGGTATTGGTCTTCATATACAAAAGACTATCCCTAGCTATGTCCATGGTAGTTACTGTGTGTGGCCAGAATAACCAAAGTCCTGCCTTATTGTTCCAAAAATATTACATTTTATCAAAAACATCCATCACTTCTCTTACCGAAGCGGCAGAATCATGTAACAGTTTGAGTTCATTTTTATTGAGCTTAAGCTCGATGACCTTTTCTATTCCATTTTTACCAAGCTTCACAGGTACGCCTACAAATACGTCATTTAGCCCGTACTGGCCTGTGAGTTGAGTACACACAGGGAAGATTCTGTTTTCGTTTTTGACGATTGCCTCTACCATTTGTGCGGCGGCAGCTCCTGGAGCGTACCATGCTGATGTGCCCATGAGCTTTACCAACTCACCTCCTCCGGTTTTTGTCCTGTCAACGATGGCATCGAGCACCTTGGGCTTTACGAGTTCTGTGACAGGAATACCACTGACGGTGGTGTACCTCGGCAGTGGCACCATGGTGTCACCGTGTCCGCCCATCAGGATGGCCTGAATGTCTTTAGGTGACACATTGAGTTCAGAAGCCAGGAAGGCCCTGTATCTGGCTGTGTCAAGTATTCCGGCCATACCAAAAACCCTGGATCCCTTAAGGCCTGATGCTTTAAAAGCGGCATAGGTCATCACATCCAGAGGGTTTGAAACTACGATGATGATGGGATTTTTAGAGTACTCGAGTACTGACTTCACCACAGAGGTGACGATATTGGCATTAGTGGAGATCAGATCGTCTCTGCTCATGCCCGGCTTGCGAGGAATACCTGCCGTGATGACTACGATGTCAGAGTTTTTTGTATCCTTGTAGTCGCTGGTGCCTGTGAGCCTGGTACTGTAATTGTCAATAGGGGCCTGCTGCCATGTATCAAGAGCTTTGCCGCGTGCCAGGTCGCCTATAATATCCACCAGCACTATTTCGTTGACTATATCTTTATGGGCAAGTACGTTTGCCACGGTGGCACCTACGTTTCCGGCACCTATAACGGTAACTTTCATTATTATTTGATTTAAAAGATTAAAAACTAACTTTTCTTTCAACCAATAAAACCGGCATTGGTTTAACTATATTGTTACCAAAATGCCATTTTTCCAAAATTTAATTCCAAAATCTCAGAAACCATAGCAACCAGGAGACATTCCGGATGTTGGGTTGACACCTAGGGTAATATATTTTTGAGGTAAAAAAACCGGCCAGATTTGTAAAAACTCAATTTAACCTTAATTTTGCAGCTGCCGAGGCCTGCAGAATGGCCTCAATACTAAAAATTCAGAAAATATGAATCTTCACGAATATCAGGGAAAAGAGTTGCTGGCGTCCTATGGTGTTGTCACCCAGAAAGGATATGTGGCACAGACTGTAGAGGAAGCAGTTTCAGCATTTGAAAGACTAAAAGCCGAAACGGGCACTCAGTTTTGTGTGGTGAAGGCACAGATACACGCAGGTGGCCGAGGCAAAGGCGGAGGTGTCAAGCTCGCAAAAAATATGGACGACCTCAAGCAGCACGCCAGCAATATCCTGGGCATGATGCTAAAGACACCTCAGACACCCGGTGGGCTTGAAGGCGAAGGCAAGCTGGTAAGAAAAGTGCTTATCGCCGAGGACAGCTACGCCCCTGACTTCGATGCATGCAGCGAATATTATGTTTCCATCCTCATGGACAGGGAGAAAAAAAGAAACGTCATCATTTACTCCTCAGAAGGAGGTATGAACATAGAGGAGGTAGCCGAAAAAACACCTCACCTCGTACATAAGGAATACATAGACCCTCACGTAGGGCTCAGGGATTTTCAGAAAAGAAACATAGCTTTCAATCTGGGCCTTTCGGGCAATGCTTACAAGGAGTTTATATCCTTTATCACCAATCTATACAAGGCATTCATTGGATCTGATGCTTCGCTTTTTGAGATCAACCCATGCCTTAAAACGGGTGACGACCGTATAGTAGCCGTAGACTGCAAGGTATCGCTCGATGACAATGGCCTTTTCAGGCATCCTGATCTGGCAGCATGGCGTGATACTGATGAGGAGGACCCCACAGAGGTCGAAGCCAAAGGTTATGGGCTCAATTACGTAAAACTCGATGGCAATGTAGGCTGTATGGTCAATGGAGCGGGCCTCGCTATGGCCACCATGGATATCATCAAGCT
>JAKQGD010000246.1 GCA_029573365.1 Bacteroidota bacterium
GGAGTAAAATTCTGGTATGCAGGACTCAATGTCAACGGGTTTGCCAAAAACTACCTTTCGTTCAACCCTGACAGGCGTACTGCTGAGGCAGTGGCCAATGTAGATCCCGGTACTGAGTCAGACCTCTACAACAAAATCATAGCCGAAGAAAAATTGCCCGATGGCATGACGGTAGATGCTTCTCTGGGCAAGAGCCACAGGTTGAAGTCGGGTGCATTTATAAATATCAACCTCAACATTGGCAACATTCTTAATAAAACCAATTTTAAAACAGGAGGCTTCGAGCAACTCAGGTATGACTATGCCACAAATGACGTCGATAAATTTCCACCCAGGTATTTTTATTCTTACGGACTCAATTACAACCTTAATATTTCATACACCTTTCCACGTTAATCATCTAAGCTAAAGCATTTACAAATGAGAGCATCTTTTGCAAAAATATTTTTTAGATTTTCTTTCCTGGCGGCCATAATTACCATGTCAGGATGTCTCAAAGGCGATTTTGACTCACCTCCGACCGGAGGCGTAGACCCGGATATTTCAGTCGACAAGATTACCACGCTGACGGAGATTATGAGTACCTATTATGTAGCCGGACAGTATACCACAATCCCTCTCGACAAGTACATCAAGGGCATCGTGGTGGCTGACGACAAATCAGGCAACTTCTACAAGACCTTAATAGTTGAGGATGAAAATTCGGACCTCGGTATTGCGGTACTCATAGACGAAAACGAAATTCACGCCACTTTGCCTGTCGGCAGAAGGGTGTTTATCAAACTCAATGGGCTTACGGTCTCAGATTACAACGGTCTGCCACAGCTGGGCATGGGTATCGACAATTCAGGTACTTCACCGAGGCTGGGATATATTCCTTCCACATTGATGACAGAGATTGTAGTGCCCGGCAAATTCAATATTCCTGTGGAACCCAGGGTTAAAAAAATCACTGAGCTTACATCCACGGATCTCAACACCCTGATCAAGCTGGAAAATGTTCAGTTTGTGTCAGCCGGCAGCGGCCAGACTTACGCAAATAACACCGTCGACCCTCCATTGACTATAAACCAGGACCTCACCGATTGCAACAACAACAAGATCATCGTCCGCAACAGCGGCTATGCTGACTTTGCCGGGGCTTTGCTCCCTGCAAAAAATGGAAGCCTCACAGCAGTTTACAGTATTTTCAGATCAGACAAACAGTTGTTTATCCGTGATACCACAGATGTTGCTTTTTCGCAGGACAGGTGCGGCGGAGGTACTTCAGGTAACAGAATATCGATACAGGCGGTCAGGCAGGCATTCGCCAATGGTGCCACCACGGCTCCTGCCGGCTTTGTCCAGGGCGTGGTTATTTCTGATGTTACCAATGGCAATATCGTGTCTCAGAACATGGTGGTACAGGATGGCGATTATGGCATCGTACTCAGGTTTAAAAATGCCATAACTGTACCTGTGAATACCGAGATCAAGATGGATGTCTCCGGAGCCACCATGGAGGAATTCAGCAAGCTTCTGCAAGTCACCAACCTCGACAATACAAAACTCGAAGTGCTGAGCAGCAAGACGGTTACTCCCAAGGTGCTGACAGTCTCACAGATAGACCTTTCTGTACATGAGTCCACACTCATCAAAATTTCCGGAGCCACCATA
>JAKQGD010000248.1 GCA_029573365.1 Bacteroidota bacterium
TGGCCATAAAATTGACCAGCTCGGGTGTTATTTTTTCAGCAGCACATATAAAATCTCCTTCGTTTTCCCTGTCTTCGTCATCTACTACGATGATAATTTTGCCGTTACGTATGTCTTCGATGGCTTCGGGTATCGTATTTAGGACAAAGGCTGCTTGTGACCTGGTCTCTGTCAGCATAAATGTATGCGAATTATTTGCCCGCAAAAATATCACTTAAAAGCTTACCATTTTGTTCCCAGTTAAAGTTTTGTTTTGCAAACCTTACTGAATGCTCTCTCATGCTCTCATACAGGCCCCGGTTTTCCAGCAATGAGTTGATGTGTGCGGCAAACTCTTCCGGCTCCGATGCTATAAGTATTTCAGTATCCTGCCGGGCCCCAATGGCATTGTTGACCGGTTCGGTAGTTACACAGGGCAAACCCATAGCCATAGCCTCCAGAATCTTGTTTTGCTGACCCGTTCCCGACCACATAGGTGCCACAAACACCCTGCCTGATGCATACGCCTCCCTGATGTCGTCCATCCAGCCGGTGATGTCCACACGTGCTGACTTTAGGCTCTTTACCCTGGATGCAGGGTTGGCACCCGATATTCTTACGTTGACATCAGCCCTGCAGAGGGGGAGCACCTTGTGTATCAGAAACTCTGCCGCTTCGATATTGGGCAGGTAGGACATGTTGCCTACAAAGACGATATCATGGCTTTTTTCTGTCTGGCGGCTATAGCCGAAAAAGGTTTCGCCGATGCCATTGGGCACTATCCTGATCTTCTCAGCCCCGGGGAAGGAAAGCTGGGATTTATCCTGTGCCGAAATGATGGTCAGATGGTCAAAGTCGCCTGCGATGGCCGCTTCGTACCGCAGCATCCTGCGTGCTTCTATGCGGTAAAGCAGCGACGAAAGTCCCCGGGCCACTGTTGCCCTCCTTTCCATGCCTATGCCAAAACTATCCATGTAATCCAGGCTTTTTTTGACGGGCAGCCTGCGGGCGTATTCTGCCATCCTGGCCAGTTGGCAGTAGACATGATCAGGTTGCAGCTCGGTACAGATCTTTTGTATGATGCCGGCAGCTCCGGGGCTGTAAAACCAGGCTACCTGTAGCGGTAGACCAGAAAACATAGACCTGACCAGCGACATATATCTCTGTACAGGAGTGATTCTCACCAGATAAAGGCCGGCTGTGATATTACGCACTTCTTCCAGCGACGATTTGTCGGGATGGTCGTCACTTATGCTGATGACATGCACTTCATGATGCCGTGACAACTCTGCGATCTGGTAAAACACCCTGAGCTTGTCGCCCTTTTCAAGGGGGTAAGGAAACCTTGATGTGAGGACAAGGATTTTCAATAGTCGGAGATGATTTTATTTTTTGGAATAATACTGGAGGGTCAACGCAGGAGTGTTCCCCAGGTTGCTATTGGCCGCAAAGGCCGAACCCAGATAGTATTTCTGGCCTAGATTAAACATGGCTCCCAGGCTCCAGCTCTGTGTGACGGGGCTCATGCCAAACCTGACCTGTGCCTCCTTAACTACCTGGTACGAAAAGCCTACTTTAAAATCAGCCTGCCTGTATATCAATTTGTCCAGCTCACCGATTACAAACACCTTTTCCGAAGGCTTGAACATAAGGCCCAGTCTAAAGCGAGTGCCTAGATCCGTATTTTCTGTGACCTCGATGTTTCCCGGGCTGAAGACATGGGCCGCCAGGCTGAAGTCCCGGTTTAGCTGCACCTGCATACCTGCCTCAAACGAAAACAGGTTTTTACTGCCTATATTGACCACATTGTATCTGAGTACGTCAAACTGCCCTCCCAGGCTTACATTTTTGCTCAGCCTCCTGGCATAAGCAAGGCCAAATTTTTGCTCGTTGTATTCTGTAAATCCAAAACTCGAAGCCATCAGGCCTATGGTGCCAAACTTAAACCTTTTGGCTGCAGCCAGTGAAATATGGGTCAGGTCAGAAAAACCATACCTCCGCTCGAAACTGCCATCTGCAGCAAAGTCCCTGATGTCGGCCAGCCCTGCCTGGTTGAGATATGCGGATTCTATGCCTGATATGTTGACCCCGGCCCTGCTGTAACCAAGAAAATTAGCACCTCCGCTCGAAGTAAACCCAGACTGACCCCATAGGCTCAAGGTCACAAGGACGAGGACGGCAGCCAAACACCATTTGTTAGTGATCATAATGCAGATCGATTTAAATTTTCGGAATAAAAGTACAAAAAATCACAATACCTCAAAGCCGGCCATTGTTTTATTGCACAGTGGTAGGTCAGGTAAATTGGAATGAGAACGGTTGAATGCTGATCCTGCCAGTAGGTTCATTTATTCATATTCACAGAAAAAAAATTGATACTTTTTGCAGCGGATATAATAATAACCCGTATATTTGATTCAAATCACAAAAACCATTATAAAATAGCTGCTGTAAATTTCTAAAAGTAGAAAACCGCGATCCTGATTTTTTTCAACAAGGAGTTAAGCAAACATGCTCCCAAAAACCCACATACAAAGCCAATGTCGGCGGCGTAAGCGAAAAATACCGTTTAAATTTAAGATTTAATAGAATGAAAACAATGAAATTAAAATCAAACTTTAAAAGCCTTTTTACCATAGCTTTAGTTGCCTTTTTCGTGATGAGCTTTAGGTCGGAGTCAAAAGCACAAGAACAAACCTCAACTAATTTAAAAGAGTTCAAAATAACAATTGAACGAACTGAAAACGGACTTAAAATGCAAAGTAGCAAGGGAAGTGCTTGGATTGATTTGAGTTTTAGTCTTGTTAACTACAAACCTCAGGCAATTGACGAATATGGAATGACAGAATTAGGGAAAGTATCAACAAGTAAAGACCCCAACATTGCGGATTACTTATTTACAATTACAAAGACAAAAGATAGTATTCTCTTAACTGGAATCGAAGGTACAGCTTGGGAAAAATTAACTTTTTCACTTGAAAAAAATTATAAACAATTGATTAACCAATTTGGAATGACGGAGTGATAGAAAGTTACCGACCAAATAAATATAAATAATGAAGGCATATGGACAGAACAAACAGATCACACAATGCACTTGACAAACAGACTCTATAGAAGTCGTATAGCAGCTTTACTAACAAGTTAACAACCATATGTGAAGGTATTAGGTATTATGATTGGCAATCAAGTAATGGAGATAAAGGAAAACTGAGTCTAAATAGCATAAAAGGCTTACTGTTATTTTTTCTGGACAGTCATGGGTGATTCTCCAATAATTTGGCAATTAAGTAGAAGCTTGTTTTCTAAAAAAGTAATATAAATAGGTTTTAACGGATTCTGTATCTTTGCTTTTGCACCATGTATCAGTGAAAGATGTCTCAATATATTACGCCTGTAATAGGAATCAGCCTCAGGAAAATTTTACCCGTTGATGCTCCAAAAGTGAGACAACTCATTTTTGATGTTCTTACCGAATATGGACTCAAACCTGAGCCCGGTGCCACGGATGCAGACCTTTTTGACATACCTCACTTTTATCCTGACGGCATGTTTTGGGTGCTGACAGATGCCCGGGATACGATTGTGGGCAGTGCCGCCTTATATCGTCTGAGTGATACAACAGTGGAGTTGAGAAAAATGTATTTTCTTCCCGGTATTCGTGGCAAAGGTCTCGGCAACTGGCTCATGCACTTTGTCCTCAGTCAGGCCATAAAAGAGGGATACCAAAATATACAGCTGGAGACAGCCACAGTATTAAACGAAGCATTGAAGCTTTATGAAAAATTCGGATTTAAACACTTGGCAGCCACATGTCACTCTCCGAGATGTGACGTCAAAATGGCACTGGACCTCACTGTCAGAAAACAAAACAAGCTTCCTTATGCCATAGTCCTTAAGACAGACTCCTTAAACGAAGATTTCAGGCGTCTGGTCATACAGCTGGATAACGAACTGTCTGTACGGGACGGTGCAGAACATACATTTTACCATCAATACAATGGCATTTCAGACATCCGCCATACCCTGGTATTGTATTCTGATAACGAGGCTGTGGCTTGCGGAGCGTTTAAAGCCTGGGATGACCACACAGCAGAAATAAAAAGGATGTTTGTGGCTCCTGCCCATCGAAGGAGGGGATACGCAGCGGCACTGCTTGCAGAACTGGAACGGTGGGCAGGGGAGTGCGGATACACAGGACTCATTCTCGAAACCGGCAAAAAACAGCCGGAGGCCATTAGCTTGTATGAAAAAAATGGTTATTTCCGCATAAAAAATTACGGTCAATATGTAGGTGTTGAAAACAGTGTTTGTTTTGAGAAAATCATGTCTTGATACATGTTGAAATGATTGTATATAAAACACCTTGTCAAATAAGAATTTGTATATATACCCAAAATATAATAACATAATTTGGCTTTTCTTCGAAGCATAACAAGGATTAACTGAACAGAAGCATAATTTTTATAATCAGACTCGGTTGTGTTTTCCCAAGATAATTTTGTTTGTAATGAGGATTGAAAGAATATTATTTTATAGGTTTAAGCAGTTCTTAGGGAGGTATGAAAGTGATTTGCTTTTGATATGAGAATAATATTTGGCACGCAATTTGATTTTTAATAAGTATCTCATTCCAAAAACGTATCAACCTCTCTGGTCAAAAGTGATCATAGAGGTTTTTTTATATTTAAAAAACTGCTTTAGTTAATTTACACAGAATTATATCATAGATTTGTTGCGACTAAGCTTCTTGTTTCCAAACCGTAGACATCTCATATGACCTCATATTTATACCTGCTTAACCTGGAATTGAAAAAATTTAAAAACAATTCTGTATACAGGTCGCTGATGATGATTTTTTTCATCCTTACTCCCTTCCTGATATTTTTTGGCAAGGATATACACAAGTACATACCTGTGCTGGTACAAAATTCAGATGTATTTTACGAATTTCCCACCGTATGGGACTATCAGGGATATGCCGGCAACTGGATGGCCTCACTGTGTCTGGGCTTCCTTGCCATACATCTGGTTACATCAGAAGTCGGCAATCGAACCATGAGGCAAAACATCATTTCCGGGCTCACCCGCCGGGAGTTTTTCCTTTCTAAAATTTTTCATATTTTTACCATAGCAGTCCTGGCAGCTTTGCTGTATGTCATATCCTGTCTGCTGATAGGCATAATGCATACTGATGGCTGGGACCTGGAGCTCCTTATGGACAACAATCGGGCGGGGCTGCGATTTTTTCTTATGTGTCTGGGGTATATGAGTTTTGGTCTTATGCTGGCCTTTCTTATCAGGCGTGGTTTCCTCACTCTGATGTTGTACTTTTTTTATGTGTTCGCTCTGGAGCCTATTTTTATGGCCATACATGTTTATTACTTTAAAAACTCGAGCCGCAATTTCTGGCCCATGAACTGTATTGAGGATCTTATGCCATTGCCATTATATAGACTGCCTGACTTTTTTACGAGCACCGAGTGGGATTTTAATATTCTACTCACTTATGTGCAGGCAGCTTCTATGACAGCACTGTATACGACAGCTTTTCTGTTTTTGGCATGGTGGTCTTTCAGCAGGAAAGATGTATAAAAAAAGAGGGCCTGTCATACAACAGACCCTCAAGGCATTTGAACCCGAATGAAATGAGTTCTTTTTTATTTCCGTTGACAGGGAGGAAATATTATTTTTCGATAAAAAATCTTATGTTCTTACCTGATTCTGCTTCTGTGAAAATAAATTTTTCATTTTTATGGATTTTATGTACCTATCAGACATTGCCACCCTTACTGAAGTCACAATTTTAACTATTAATTAACTAAAATAGATATGTATTGCTATAAGCATAAGATATTCAGCATAATACATATATATTACAATCTAACGCAATAAAATATTTTCAATTTGTTAAAATATAATATTTTGTTTGACGGGTGCTTTTTTAGAAAACATTTTGTTGTTTTTGATAAAACTTACACTAGCTTAGGTATCTGATTTGCTGGTAAAAGGCAGTTATTCTTTCGTCCACAAAGATGTCACGGTTGCGGACAGGCTGCTTAAGAATGATGCCTTCCATGGTGCGGCAGCGGCTGAGGGCCACATAGGTTTGTCCGCTTTCGAAAGCACCTCCGCCCATATCTATGATTACTTTATCGAAGGTTTTACCCTGGCTTTTGTGTATAGTGATGGCCCAGGCCAGCCTCAAGGGCAGCTGGGTAAACAAACCAGTGACCCTGGGTGTGATGTTGCCTGGATTTTCTTTGTCTGTCTCATATTTTATAAGTTCCCAGTCCTGAGGTTCTACAACGATGTACCTCTCCCTGCCGTCTTCCTCTTCCAACCTGACTGTGACCTTTTCGTCACTCAGTTCTGAAACGATGCCTATGGTACCATTGACGTATTGTTTTTGAAGGTCATTTTTAACAAACATGACTTGTGCCCCTTCTTTGAGGATAAGCCGGGATTCTGTCGGGAAAAGCTGTGGATTAAATTCTCCTTTAATGGTAGCATGAAACTCTCTGGCCGGCGAGGATATGGCCTCCAGTTTGGCGGTGTTGATCCTTGTGGCTATGTCATTGCGGCTGCACAGTGTGATGTAATAATCGTCGTTTTCAGGGTGGGGTACATGACGGCTGTTGAGCGACACATAATCATCATAATCCACTGATGCCTGCCTTATATTGTCTAAGAGATTGACAAAACTCCTTTCATCCTGTCTGTACACATGTGTCAATTCCAGCATTTTGACATGAATCTGTCCTGCCACAAACGAAGAAAAGAAGTAGGGAGACTCGTAAACGGTTCTGAAATGGTTTTTTTCAAAAGGTGTGGATACCACAGGTGGCAGCTGGAACAGGTCACCGAAAAACACCATCTGCACCCCTCCAAAAGGCCGCGTATCGCCCCGGTTTTTGCGTAAAAACAAGTCAATATTATCCAGTACATCGGCTCTCACCATTGATATCTCGTCGATGATGACCATGTCCAGATTTTTATATATTTTGTTATTAACCCTTTTTTCTATTTCCGAGCTGTTTAATAACCTTGGCGGAAAGCCGAAAAAAGAATGTATTGTCTGACCTCTGACATTGAGGGCAGCTATGCCTGTGGGTGCCAGGACGACCACCCTTTTTTTTGTGGTGGATCTGAACACTTGCAATAGAGTCGATTTGCCCGTACCGGCTCTGCCTGTAACAAAAAGATGATCTGCAGTGTACTCGAGTTGATCCAGTATTCCGGAAAATTCGCCACTGAGGGCCACCGGTTGCTTCATGGCTGCCGTTTTCCGGTGTTATCGTCTTCGGCCCCTGGAATAATCAGGACGGAAGCCAAACCTCAATGTAAACTGCAGCTGGCTGGGATTTACAGTGGAATCAGGGTACGTAATGCTGGCATCGTCAATTCTTGCATCCAGCTTTTCCCATTTCATACCTGAATGGAAATAATAAGATATGACAGGTGTCACAGTAATCAGATCGCTGAGTCCGATGTCCATTCCTGCTCCGATTCCGGCTCTGAAAACCAGGCCAGATGCTTTGTCTTTAAACTCAGTGGGTGGGTCACCATTGACAGATGCCTTAGCTGCGAAATAACCAAGTCCAGGTGTAAAATGAAAAAACAGACCCTTGTTTATGGATGGCCCCTGCTTGGAAAAAGTAGGACAGTTACAATCTCCCTCGAGGTCGAGGGCATATATCTGCGTATGGAAATTAAAATTTATACCACTCAACGAAAGTTTGTCGAGCTCAGATGTGCCATAATTTGTTAGGGCCATTGTATATGAGACCTCAGGTAAAAATTCAATCCTCCTCTTTTTTAGCCTGAACCAATAGTCAATGCCGGCTTCGAAGCCCGGCGAAAACAGCTTTTTGTCCTGGCCAAAACGGTGTCCAACTGCCGTCTGCCACTCCTCATAGTTGTTGTTATTGAACTTCAGCCTGAGGCCAAACTGACCATTTATGCTCTGGAACAGTACCAACAGCAAGAAAGAAATTAAGCATTTTTTATAAGCCATCTGATATAAAAGTTGACTGTAAAATAACGAAATTAATGCAAACATGTTCTAACATGGCTTGTCAGCCAATAAAATGGCACAAAAATTCACTCGATTTAAAGACAAATGCCTGTTTCTTTTAGGTAAATAAACAGCATCTGCCAGCATTGCTTAATTGCTGATCTGTGCTTTGTTTGAAAAAGCTTTGACTTTATAAATGATTTAACAACTATCTTTACATGACATTTATTTACCAAAAATAACATCATGTCGCTGATTACAATTAGATACCAGTTAATGGCTTATTTGCTTACCTGCCAGCTGACTTCCATGGGTCAGGATATCGTATTAATACCATATGCAAATGACTTCGTAAAACCTGTTGATATCAGCCATGCCGGCATTGCAGGAGACTTAAGGCTTTTTATCACGGAAAAAGATGGTCGGATAAAGATTGTCCTGCCTGATAAATCCGTACTTCCCGTCCCTTTTCTGGATATAGACAGCCGGGTCAATTCTTCCGCCAACGAGCGGGGGCTCCTGGGTTTGTGTTTCCATCCGGACTATGAGACTAACGGTTATTTTTATGTACATTATTCCAATGCGGGTGGCCACAGTACCATATCACGGTTTAAAGTCAGCAACAACCCGGATATTGCAGATGTAGATTCAGAAAAAATCCTGCTCGTTGTCAACCAACCATTTAACAATCACAATGCCGGTGATCTGGAATTTGGTCCCGACGGGTATCTGTATATCGGCATGGGAGATGGGGGCAGCGGTGGTGATCCAGGGGACAGATCTCAAAATCCTAAAAATCTGCTGGGCAAAATGTTGCGTATCGATGTCAATACGGAAACAGAAAATTACCTTATTCCCAGTGATAATCCCTTTAAAAACAATGTCGATACATTGCCGGAAATCTGGGCTTTAGGACTGAGAAATCCGTGGAGATTTAGTTTTGACACCGTAAACAATGAAATATGGATTGCAGATGTAGGGCAGGACAAGTGGGAGGAAATCAATGTGGCACAGATAGATCAGGCAGCACTTAACTATGGATGGAGGTGCTATGAAGGCGATAAAATTTTCAATTTCAGCAATTGCCAGACTTCGACCAGGTTTCATTTTCCGGCACATGTGTATGTCAATAGCTTTGATGTGGGATGCTCTGTGACAGGAGGCTATATTTACCGTGGAAACAAATATCCGGCAATGTCCGGTAAGTATGTCTATGCAGACTTTTGTACCGGTATTTTTACGGTCCTGGCCAGAGACACTTCCGGTAAATGGTCTCCGGAACATGCCACCGATTTGGACAATATGGAATTTGCCACCTTTGGTACAGATATAAATGGCGAACTTTATGTGGCCGGTTTAGCCAATGGCACTGTGTTTCAGGTTACAAGCGAAGGGGTCAATGGTACTGGTCACCAACAATCAGAATCGGGCTTCGCTGTTACCCCAAATCCAACTGAAAACAGGCTTTTTGTAACTTTCACCGACGCAAAATACATTAGCGGTACCTGGCAAATTTTTTCTGTCAATGATAAAATCATATTTCCCCAATCTATTCAGGCCTCAGAAAACGAGACAATCCTGGATACAGAAACCTTGCCTGCAGGTGTTTATGTCCTGAAAAACAGTCATTCTAGCCACATTTGTACGTTTTTAAAAATGTAGGTGAGGCACTTGAGAAAACTGAGTATGCCAGTGCATGGTTTGTCCACATTCATTTGCACAGTGAAAACCCAATGCAAAAAGAGACAAAAAACTGTGCTATGTATATGCCGAACTGACGTTATATAAAAGAATTAACTGACTCCGAAACTTATAACTGCCCCATTTATGTTATGGATAAATGCAAAAATTTATACTTTTTGGAATCTGAAAAACATCGGCACCCATTGCTTCCTGACGGAGAATGGGAGGGATTTTACCTATACAGAGACAACAGCCATAAGCACATGATGAGTCTGATGATGCGTTTTGGTGCCGGTACTCTGGAGGGGACTGGTTTTGATGACATTGGGCCTTTTTCTCTTTCAGGCACTTTTGACATGCATACGATGACGTGCACATGGTTCAAATCTTATCGCACCCACCAAATATTCTACTCCGGCCACATAGACGAAAACGGAATCTGGGGCCAGTGGCGGTCTCACCAATCAGAAATGTCCTTCAGCTTGAAGGGAGGTTTTCACATCTGGCCCATTAAACAACACCAGGAGGAGGAGGCTAAGCTGGCTAAGGAAGTTATGTCAGGTTCTTTTTAAGGGCCGGTTCCGGCTTTTACCCGTATCATTGTTAAAACGAAGTTAAGAACACGCCCTCCCGGACAAATTACTCATTTTAGGATTTCAACTCTTCTCATTGATTTTTGACGGATATTTGTCTATTTTGTGTAATAATTGATACACAAAAATTGGCTAGTGCCAAATGATTGAATTGTTAAGAATTCCTTAAAATTATTTAGACAATTTCTAAATAAGTAGAAACACATATTAAAAATTGTGATTAATACTTATGTACTTTACATTTGTGGCAAGTTTTTAAGGCATAGTTTATTTACAAGTTTTCTGATTTGGATCAGTAACAATTAAGATAATAATATGATGATTCACAAACATCTGATTATCAGGTTGATGGCGGCTTTCATGTTTTTTGGAGCTGCTTTTAATATTTATGGACAGGGATCACTTGACGCGGGCAAGGACCTTTTCAAAAATTACTGTGCTTCCTGTCACAACAAGGACATGCGAAGTGCAGCCACGGGTCCGGCACTTGGCGGGGCACAGGCAAAATGGGCTGACGATGCTGCCTTGTATGCCTGGATCAGAAATTCCCAGGAAATGGTCAAAAAAGGGCATCCGCGGGCTGTAGAAGTTTGGAACCAGTACAAGCCTACGATAATGACCGCATTTCCTAATCTCAAGGATCAGGAAATAGCGGACATCCTTGCGTATGTCAATGGTGTGTACGATGGCTCATACCCTGCTAAAAAGGATGTTGCAGCTGCTCAGGGGGCGGGTGCACCGGCAGAGAAGAAAAATCCGCTGCCTTTGTACCTTATAATAGCGGGTATACTGGCTCTTCTGGCTCTGTTGCTTACCAAGATTATTTCTAACCTGAATCAGATAGCTGCCGCCAAGGAAGGACATCATGTGGAAGCAAAATCCCTAGCACAGATATTGACCTCAAAAGGAGTAATTACATTCCTGATCTTTGCGGCCATCATTTTAGGTGCCTATACCACTGTAAACAAGGCCACTGAGCTGGGCAGACAGGAGGGATACGCTCCGGACCAGCCGATTAAGTTTTCGCATGCAACCCATGCAGGTGTCAATAAAATAGATTGCCAGTACTGCCACGACAGTGCAAGGAGATCCAAGCACTCCAGTATTCCATCTACCAATACTTGTATGAACTGTCACGCAGCCATCAAAAACGGCAGCACATACGGTACAGCAGAGATAACCAAGATATATGCTTCAATAGGATATGACCCGTCTACCAGTAAATACATTGAAAATTATGACGCCAAATCCGAAGAAGAAATCAAAGCCATCTATACCAAGTGGATAGGTGATGAATACAAGAGGGTAAAAGAAAAGGCAGATCTTGATGCCGAAGGCGAAAAGATAGTTGCTCAGCAGTGGGCTGATATTAAAAAGTCCCTCACTAGCGACCAAAAAAAGAAGATTCAAGGCCCGATAGAGTGGGTGAGAATTCACAACCTTCCTGACCACGTGTATTTTAATCACGCTCAGCATGTTACTGTAGGAAAGGTAGAATGCCAGACCTGCCATGGCAAAGTGGAAGAGATGGAGGTGCTTAAGCAAATGTCACCCCTGTCTATGGGATGGTGTGTAAATTGCCACAGGCAGACAGAAGTCAAGTTTAAGGACAATCCTTATTATGCAAATTACACCCGTTATCACGATGAACTTAAATCAGGCAAGAGGACATCAGTGACTGTAGAAGACATCGGCGGACTGGAATGTCAGAAGTGCCATTATTGATACATATTAATATTCTGAAAATATTTAATTCCGGAAAATAAATGGAAAATCAGAGAGATAATATTTGGATTGGACAAATGGATCTTGCCCGGGACGAGGAATTCATGAAGCTGGCTGAGCAGGAGTTTGCTCAGGACGAATCGGTATCATATGCCGACATGACGTCTTCGCTTTCAGGAAACAGAAGGGATTTCCTCAAGTTTCTTGGTTTTGGGCTAGGGGCGGCTACTGTAGCTGCCGGTTGTGACATTCCGGTTAAAAAAGCCATCCCTTATGTTGTAAAACCCGACCAGATTGTTCCAGGCGTGGCCAATTATTACGCTTCTACGTTTGTACACGGAGGCGATTATTGCCCTGTGCTGGTTAAGACCCGTGAAGGAAGGCCGATAAAAATAGAAGGCAATGACATGAGCCCTGTCACCGGCGGTGGTACCTCGGCAAGAGCCCAGGCCTCTGTTTTAAGTTTATACGATACCAACAGGTTTACCGGTCCCAAAATGAAAGATGGTACAGGCTGGAAAAATACCACCTGGGCCGATCTCGATAAGATAGTAGCCACCACGCTGCAGTCTTCGCAAAATATCAGAATAGTAACAAATACCATTTTAAGTCCAACAGCCAAAAAAGCACTTGCTGAGTTTACAACCCGGTATACCAATGCAAAAGTTGTAACTTATGATCCGGTTTCGAGTTCGGCTCTGTTGGACGCAAACATGCAGAATTTTGGTGTTAGGGCTGTGCCTTCTTATCATTTTGACAAGGCAGATGTAATAGTATCCTTCAATGCGGATTTCCTGGGCACCTGGATATCACCCGTCGAATATGCGGCTGCGTATGCCAAAGGCAGGAAGATAGATGACATCACCAAGGCCAAAATGTCCAGGCACATACAGGTCGAGAACCATATGTCACTAACCGGATCCAATGCCGATAACAGAATTCTGGTCAGGCCATCAGAGCAGGGCGTAGCCATAGCTTATTTATATAATGAAATCACCGGTGGTGGTATGACTACCAATGGTCTGAACGAAAAAGCAAGAAAGGCACTAGCAAAAGTTGCTGCTGAACTTAAGGCCGCACAAGGAAAAAGCCTGGTAGTAAGTGGTTCCAATAATGTCAACGAGCAATTGATGGTTAATGCCATAAATAATCAGCTGGGCAGCTATGGAACTACCATAGACATGGGTACTCCATCTTACCAGAGGCAGGGCAATGATGCTGAACTCAAGGCTTTTGCTACCGATGTAGCCGCAGGTACTGTTGACCTTGTCATCTTCTGGGGTGCAAATCCGGTGTTTGATACTGCGTATGGCCAGAAACTTGCCGCATCACTCGGTAAGGTTAAGAATAAAATATCTTTGGCTGCAGCCAATGACGAAACCACCGATATGTGTGATGTGGTGGCACCTGCAAGCCACTACCTCGAATCATGGGGTGATGTTGAAGCTAAAAAAGGACACTACTCGATGGTGCAGCCTACCATAGCACCATTGTTTGACACCAGGCAGGCAGAGTTGTCCTTCCTTTTGTGGGCAGGCAGTGCAGGCGTAGACATGACCAAAGAACAACCTTATTATGAGTACCTCAAGGAAAGCTGGAAGTCAGGACAGTTTGGAGGCCAGTCAGGTCACAGTTCATTCCAGTCGTTTTGGGACAGCGTGGTACATGACGGAGTGTTCAACGGAAATTCAGCAACATCACCTTCATACTCTTCTGCTACTATAGGTAGTGAAATTACTAAGCCATCAGGTGCGGAACTAGAGATATCATTTTTTGAGACCGTAAATATGGGCAATGGCCAGTACTCCGGTAATCCATGGCTCATGGAGATGCCTGATCCTGTCACCAGGGCTTCGTGGGGCAACTACCTGGCTGTACCGGTAAATTTTGACGGAGTAAGAAATATGGTCGGATTCGGTGAGCGTGACCTTAAGGACGGAGACCTTGTAGAACTGACCATCGGAGAAAAAAAGGTAACTGTTCCCGTAATTCAGCAGTTTGGCCAGATGCCCGGCACCATAGCCATGGCCCTTGGATACGGCAGGACCATAGCCGGAAATACCGGCTCTAATGTAGGCGTCAATGTAAATGATTGTCTCACTGATGGCACATATGGTCAGGAATATTACAACTCCAAGGTGTCCGTTTCCGGCAAGGTAGGTAAGGAGAAAGAATTTTCATGTGTCCAGTACCACCATACCATCGGTGTCAAGGGCATAGATAAAGATACAAACCAGGAGGTCAATGCAGACGAATCGGCCCTGGTATTTTTTGACTACTTCACAGGGGTCAAAGGATTTCAGGGAGCTCTTACCGACAGGTCTGTCATATACACTTCTGATGTGGCCCAGCTAAAAAACAGTGTGGAGCACCTAAAAGAAAGAAGGGCTCATGCACAGCACCTTAATGAGCAGCAGATATACCGTGGCTACGACGAAAAATACTCATTGGGGCACCATTGGGGTATGCACGTAGACCTCAATGCCTGCATAGGTTGCGGTGCCTGTACAGTGGCTTGTATGTCGGAAAACAACGTGCCTGTAGTAGGCAAGAGGGAAGTTTCCAGACACCACGAGATGACATGGCTCAGAATAGACAGGTATTACTACGGTGATGTAGAGAATCCTAATACCATCTATCAGCCTATGATGTGTCAGCACTGTGACAATGCTCCGTGCGAAAACGTCTGCCCTGTAAACGCCACAAACCACAGTTCAGAAGGTCTCAACCAGATGGCTTACAACAGGTGTATCGGTACCAGATACTGTGCAAACAACTGTCCTTACAAGGTGAGGAGATTTAACTGGCTCGATTATACCAAGGCAGATATATGGCCGGCAAACCAGCCACGCCTGCAGGATGAAAGTGTACCTTTTATGGCCGACAACCTGACGAGAATGGTCCTTAACCCCGATGTAACCGTCAGGGCCAGGGGAGTTATCGAAAAATGCAGCTTCTGCGTACAGCGTATTCAGGAAGGCAAACTCACAGCCAAGACCGAAGGCAGATCTCTTACTGACAGCGATGTCAGGACAGCTTGCCAGACTTCTTGTCCGACCGGTGCCATCACTTTTGGGGATATGAACAATAAAGGCGGAGAACTGGCAGCCAAGCTGGAATCTCCACTCAATTACATTGCCCTTGAAGAAATAAATGTCAGGCCTTCCGTCACCTATACGATGAAAGTCAACAATAGAGACAAATCACTCGATGCCTGATAATTTACTAACGAAATAACATTCTGAATATATATGAGTGCTGTTGTAAGTCCAATCAGAAAGCCCCTAATCACGGGCAACAAGACATACCATCAGATCACAGAGGACCTGATCTCGCCAACTGAAAAGACTCCGACCAAGGAATGGGTCATAGGGTTTATCATTTCGGTGGCAGTTCTAACGTTTGGGGTTTTCTGTATCCTGTGGACCATATGGGTGGGTATCGGCTCCTGGAACCTCAACAGGACAATCAACTGGTCCTGGGACATCACTAACTTCGTTTGGTGGATTGGTATCGGTCATGCCGGAACCCTTATCTCGGCGATTCTCCTGCTTTTCAGACAAAAGTGGCGTACAGGCGTCAACAGGGCTGCTGAGGCGATGACCATTTTTGCGGTAATGTGTGCCAGCTTGTTCCCGCTTATACACATGGGACGTATATGGCTGGCTATGTTTATCCTGCCTTACCCGAATACCCGGGGACCACTGTGGCCTAACTTCAACTCACCGCTACTCTGGGACGTTTTTGCGATAAGCACCTACCTGACCGTATCATTGCTTTTCTGGTATACAGGACTGGTACCTGACTTCGCCACGATAAGAGACAGGGCCAAGGGCCTGCGAAGAAGGATTTACAATACACTTTCATTCGGTTGGACCGGTTCGGCCAAACACTGGCAGAGGTGGGAATCACTTTCACTCGTTCTTGCAGGGTTGTCCACTCCACTGGTACTTTCAGTACACACCATAGTAAGTTTTGACTTTGCCACCTCAGTCATTCCGGGCTGGCATACCACGATATTTCCTCCTTATTTTGTGGCAGGAGCCATCTTCTCGGGATTTGCCATGGTACTTACCCTGATGTTGATTACTAGAAAACTCCTGCACCTGGAAGATTACATCACTGTGGAACACGTAGAATCGATGAATAAAGTCATTCTTCTTACCGGAACCATAGTAGGTGTGGCCTACCTCACGGAATTGTTTATTGCCTGGTATTCAGGATATGTATACGAGCAGTTTGCCTTTTTTAACAGGGCACTTGGCCCATACTGGTGGTCATATTTCGGTATGATGTTCTGTAATGTGATATCTCCCCAGTTTTTCTGGAAAAAGTCATGGAGACGAAATCTTACACTGACGTTTTTCCTTTCCATAGTGGTTAATATAGGCATGTGGTTTGAAAGGTTTGTAATCATTGCCACAACGCTGGCCAGAGATTATCTGCCTTCCAGCTGGAGCCTTTACTCTCCTTCATGGGTAGAAATAGGTATCTTCATAGGCACCATGGGGCTGTTTTTTACATGTTATCTTATTTTTGCCAGGGTGGCACCTGTGGTTGCTGTGGCTGAAATCAAGCACATCCTGAAGACAGGTGGTGACCAGTATGTAGGCGAAAATGCAGTGCACTCTCACCACGATACCCACGAAGAAACACACCACGATCATCATTAATTTAACTAAAATAACCATTGGACAATGGCGGATAATAGCAGCAAAGAGATCATTTACGGTCTGTATGACGATGATGAAATTTTGTTGAAGGCAGTCAAGGAAGCCAAAAAACAGCACCTTGATATTTATGATGTCTTCACACCGTTTCCTGTGCACGGCCTGGACCCTGTGTTGGGATTGGAGGAATCCAGACTACATCAGGCAGGGTTTATATACGGTGCCCTGGGTACACTTACAGCATTTCTGGGTATGACCTGGATATTTACAAAAGACTGGCCCAATATATTTGGCGGTAAGCCTTACTGGTCTGTCCCGGCATTTATTCCCATAACTTTTGAATTGACGGTGCTTTTTGCGGCCATTGGAATGACGGTGACATTTTACATCATCAATGGCCTGGGCCCTGGAGTAGTCAACAAACACCTGGATGACAGGATTACAGACGATAAGTTTTGCATTGCTTTTGATAAATCTCAGGTAAGTGCTGCTCAAGCAGAGTCTTTTTTCAGAGCCACAGGTGCATCTGAAGTAAATACAAAAACCATATAAGCGGATCGCCATGAACATTACAAACAGGATATTGACATTTTTAGGGATAGTCGCGTTGTTTGGATTGTTTTCCTGCCAGGGAGCAGGAGGCAACAGCACAGGCAGCGAATATATGCCGGATATGGCTCACTCTGTAGCATATGAGGCCAATACCTACGGATACTATTACAATAACCGTTGGGGAACAAAAGATGACCTTTACAAAATGGTGCAGCCACGTAAACCC
>JAKQGD010000252.1 GCA_029573365.1 Bacteroidota bacterium
CTGGCCCTCATGCCCGGAAAACTTGATATGCCGGAGACGACTGTGCTGGTGATATTTACGTACCTCGGACTGGCTCGTATTGTGGACCTTATGACCGGGGTCAATTCGGTGATTATATCCTATTCTTCATACTATCGGTACCACATGTATTTCCTGTTGGTGCTCGGTATATCCAATGTTATCCTTAACTATTTCCTGTTAAAAAGAATGGGATTGCCCGGAGCTGCCCTGGCTACATTGCTGGCATACCTGCTTTTTAATGTTATGAAATATGTCTTTGTCCGAGTCCGTTTTGGGTTTACACTGGAGTGGGGTAGTATTTTTATGGCTGTGGCCGGATTTGCCACTGTGTTTTTGGGCATGTATTTTATCCACCCGGGTTTGCATCCCTTCGTCAATCTGATGCTAAAATCGACTCTGGCCACTTTGTTTTTTGCAGGGGTCATCTGGTGGTTAAATCCAGGCTCTGACCTGAGAAAAACCGCTGTAGAAACGCTGAAAAATGTAGTTTCTTCGTTGCCTTTCAGGAAGAGTAAATGGTAATCCTGCTTTTTCATTGGCGAAAGCCGGAAAGGAAAAAATCATCGTATTGTCCTCTAATCCCAGGCCTTTGCACTACCTTTGTGAAGCGACCGCACCATAATCATGGAAAGCAACAAACTTAAATACGACAAACGGGGCGTCTCAGCCACCAAGGATGAGGTACATGCTGCCATCAAACACCTCGACAAGGGATTGTTTCCCAATGCTTTCTGCAAGGTTATACCTGATGTGGCAGGCGGAGATCCTGAGTGGTGCAATGTCATGCACGCCGATACAGCTGGTACAAAGACGAGCCTGGCGTATATGTACTGGAAGGAAACAGGAGATATGTCTGTCTGGGAAGGCATAGCAGAGGACGCCATGGTGATGAATCTCGACGACATGGCATGTATAGGCTGTGTGGACAACATCGTCTTGTCATCGACCATAGGACGGAATAAATCACTTATACCCGGTGAGGTAATCTCAGCGATCATCGCCCATACTCAAACTTTTCTGGAGATGTTGTCTGACCACGGCATACACATAACCTCTGCAGGTGGCGAGACAGCGGATGTGGGTGACATAGTCAGGACCATAGATGTAGGGTATACTGCTTTTGCACGGATGAAAAGGCAGGATATTGTAGATATAGGCATCAGGCCCGGAGACCTGGTGGTGGGATTCAGTTCGTATGGCAGAGCAGTCTGGGAAACTCAGTACAACGGTGGTATGGGCAGCAATGGGCTTACCTCAGCAAGGCATGATGTGTTTGACCATGTGTATGCGACGAGGTATCCTGAGAGCTACAACCCACACATATCGGATGAGGTGGTGTATTGCGGAAGCAAAAAACTGACCGATAAAGTGGAAATCGACGGTGAGGTCATCACGATGGGCAGGCTGGTACTATCACCCACCAGGACCTACATGCCGCTGTTGAAGCCTGTCCTTGAATCGTACCGGAAAAAGATCCACGGCATCATCCATTGTTCGGGTGGTGGTCAGACCAAGGTTTCCAAATTTATGCCCGGCAATGTATCGATCATTAAAAACAACCTCCTGGAAGTGCCGCCGCTTTTCCGCATCATCAGGGAAGAATCAGGGCTGGATATGAGGGAGATGTACCAGGTGTTTAATATGGGTCACCGCCTGGAAATATATGTGGCTGACAGAATAGTGGCAGAGGAAATGATAAGTCTCTCAGCGTCTTTTGGCATAGAAGCCCGCATCATAGGTGAAGTGCGGCAGGCAGACAGCCCGTCTATCGTTATAGCCCACGAGGGCGAAGTGTTGACGTATCAATATTGATCTTCTTACCAGGTAACTTTCAGGGCTGACACTTCCTTGT
>JAKQGD010000259.1 GCA_029573365.1 Bacteroidota bacterium
ATATGGGTCAGCCTTCAGGATTTTTAATATTCATTGTATTTATGACCATGTAATAAATTACATCAATTCATCCCTAAGTAACATTCCGATTAAATATACCCAAAGAAAAGTAGATTTAAAATTGACATACAAGCCATCAAAAAGCTTTTATTGTGATCTGAAATCGGTCATTTTAAATTCTGTATCCGTCACGAGCCATATGTTCCAGGGAATAAGTATGAAATTGCATTATGAGCCGATAAAAAAACTTAAAGGCCATAACTTTGAGTGTACTGTATCAAACCCACTTGATATCAAGACTTATTCCACAAATTTTTCAAACGATTATTACTATTATTCTCAGAATATAATAGCAGTAAGGCGTTTTGTTATATTAACATGGGCTATGGGTTTTTAAATTGTTGACTGTAAAGATATTACTTGTTATTATGACCGTTTTGCATTAGCTTTGGGATAAAATTCAAAACCTTTATGGACAAGTACACCTCCATTGAGCAATACATTGCAGACTTTCCAGAAGAAATAGCATCAAGACTCAAACAGACACTTGAAACCATATCCCGGACAGCACCCGATGCCAAAGCCTGCATTGCGTACAATATGCCTGCATTTAAATACCTGGGCAAACCTCTGGTCTATTTTGCAGCCTTCAAAAACCATATAGGGTTTTATGCCCTACCGTCAGGCAACGAAGCATTCCGAAAGGAACTCGAAAGTTACGTCACCGGCAAGGGATCAATCCAGTTTCCGCACACAGAAGAACTGCCCCTGGGTCTGATCAGGGAGATGGTCCTGTTCAGGGTGGAAGAAGTTAAGGCCGCACAGCCTGTTAAAAAGTAATAGTTAATTAACCTGAAATATGTTACATCCGATTTATCCCTGCCTGTGGTTTGACACAGGTGCCGCTGAGGCTGCTGACTGGTATACAGGTATTTTTCCAGACTCTTCCATCAAGTCACAAAACAGCCTGGTTACATATTTTACGCTGGCAGGGCAGGATTTCCTGGGCCTCAATGGCGGCCCCCATTTCAGCATCACACCCGGCATATCATTTATGGTGCTGACCGATGACGAGGCTTTGGTAAAACATCTTTGGGACCATCTGGCCATGGATGGCAAAACTCTTATGCCCCTTGGCAGTTATCCCTGGAGCAGACTCTACGGATGGTGTTCTGACAAATATGGTGTCAACTGGCAAATCATGTGTCAGGACGAAAAACCGGCTCAGATGATTGTTCCTTCCCTGATGTTTACAAGGGAAAATTCTGGCAAGGCCGAAGAAGCCATAATGCTATACACCTCATTGTTTGATACCAGCGAAGTGGTTTTTTTCAGCAGGTATGGAGACGATGCAGGCGATATGGCCGGCCAGATTAATCATGGACGGTTCAGGCTGCTGGGTAGGGAGTTTAATGCCTTTGACGGTGGCAAAAACCATGCTTTTGGCTTTAATGAAGGCGTGTCACTCGTCGTGATGTGCGACACACAGGAGGAAATAGACAGGTTGTGGAGTGCCCTCTCGGAAGGAGGCATAGAAAGCAGATGCGGCTGGCTCCAGGACAGATACGGCATTAGCTGGCAGGTAATCCCTTCCATTTTGCCTGATTTGATGAATGACCCAACAAAAGCACCAAAGGCCACCGAAGCTTTTATGAAGATGAACAAATTTGACATCCAGGCACTGGCAGATGCCGTTAAAAACTGATTACTGCCCTGGACAAGGGACACTTACAGCTGTTATGGTACCAGTATTGCTTACCCTGAGTTTCCAGCAATTGCCATCAGGAGATTAGATAATAACCCCGCTGCCGGGGGTTTCAAGGTATACACAAACTGCCTCATGTTTTGCCCTAAGGCTATAGTCGCAAAAAGTAAAATGCCAAATAAAGCAATTAAATATTTCATTTTCAATTGGTTATTGCCCTCAAATATATTTCCTTTGCTGAAATAGCAGATGATTTCTATTGAATTTTTTAATTTTAATTCGGCACGATTCAAAAACTTACCAAGGCATAAATCAGGGCTTTGGATAAATTTTATAATTTTGTCATTCATTTTTTCAAGGCATGATAATCCGATCCCGTGTGTTATTTCTGTTTCTGGCTTTCTTTGCCTCTTTCCACACAGGAAAAGCACAGGACGAGGACGCACTTATGATTGCCAGAATCCACGACGAGGCCCTTGTCAATGGTAAATCATACGAATGGCTATCCACACTGTGTACCAGACATGGAGGCAGGATAGCAGGTTCTCCGGCCTATCTCGGAGCGGCACACTTTACACAGTCTAGTCTTGGGTCTATACCGGGAGTAACCGCCTATTTGCAGCCTTGTCAGGCCAATTACTGGGTCAGAGGCGATAAGGAAAAAGTGGAAGTTGTAAAAAGCAAAGCTGGAAAATTTCGCCTCAATGCCCTCTCTCTCGGCAACTCAGCAGCTACTCCTACACAAGGTATAAAGGCCGAAGTTATCGAAGTCAGAAGCCTCGACGAAGTCGAAAAACTGGGAAAGGACAAGGTCAGCGGCAAGATTATTTTTTACAACCGCCCCATGGACCCCTCAAAGATCAGAACCTTCAGTGCCTATGGTGGAGCTGTGGACCAGAGGGTTTATGGACCCTCAAGGGCTGCAGAGTTCGGAGCCGTAGCTGCATTGGTCAGGTCTATGACTACAGCCCATGACGATTTTCCACACACCGGCGTCACTGTATACCGCGACAGTACCAAAACCGTTCCCGGCATAGCCATCAGCACCAATGACGCCGACAGGCTGAGTGATCTTCTTAAACAGGGGCCAGTAACAGTATCTTGCAAAACTTCCTGCAAGTCTGCCGGACTCAGAGAAGCTCCCACAGTCATTGGCGAAATCAGAGGCTCCGAATATCCTGATGAGATCATCCTTGTAGGTGGCCATCTCGACAGTTGGGATGTAGGCCAGGGAGCCCACGACGACGGTGCAGGGTGCATACAATCAGTCGAAGTGCTCAGAATCCTTACCTCTCTGGGCTACAAACCCAGACGGACCCTGAGATGTGTCCTGTTTTCAAACGAAGAAAACGGCCTGGCAGGTGGAAGGACTTATGCCAGGATATCCAACGACAAAGGAGAGTTTCATCTGGCAGCTATAGAGTCTGATGCGGGCGGATTTACGCCCCGTGGATTCAGCTTTGACGCTGATACATCAGTGTTTAAAACCTATTACCGCAATGTCAGCAAATGGCTGCCTTTGCTGGAAAGCTACGGCCTGCACTTCGAAACAGGAGGTGGAGGTGCCGACATAGGTCCCCTTAAAAGCCAGAAAGGACTCCTGGCTGGTTTGCGGCCCGACTCTCAGCGGTATTTTGATTTTCATCATACTGCCAATGACCGCATCGAAAATGTAAACCGCCGTGAACTGGAGCTCGGGGCTGCAGCCATGGCCAGCCTCGTGTACCTAATAGACAAATACGGTATAAAGTGAATACAAAACACAAACCAGAACTAATCGAAGTAGGAGACCTTACATTTGTAAGGTACATAGCTGCCCGGGATATTGAAGTTAAAGTCCAGGAAATTGCTGACAGTATCAGGGAAGATTTTCACGAAAAATACCCTATGTTTTTAGTAGTTATGAATGGAGCTTTCATCTATGCTGCCGATCTGATTCGTAAGCTGGATTTTCCATGTGAGCTAAACTTCGTACGTATAAAATCGTATCACGGCACTCAAAGCACTGGCAAGATAGACATCTATATGCCACCAAACATAGAGATCACAGGCAGACACATCATCATCGTGGAGGACATCATTGACACGGGCAATTCCATGACTGCTTTTATTAAAGAGCTTGAAGCTCAAAACCCCGAATCCATCAGCCTGACAGCCATCCTGGTAAAACCGGAGGCACACCTGCATGACCTGACCACAGATTATCCCGGATTTATCATTCCCAATAAATTTGTAGTGGGCTATGGCCTGGATTACGATGGTATGGGAAGAAATCTCAAAGACATCTATCAGTTATACCACGCCCAGGAGGATGAGTCCTGATGAAAAAGCCCGGAAAGTCATTGCAGCCATGATGCAGCATGACGCTTACTCCACCTGGATGGGTATAGAAGTCCTGGAGACCACGGCCGGATTTTGCTGCGTCAGGGCCACCATCAGGGAAGAAATGCTCAATGGATTTGGCATATGCCATGGGGGTGTCACTTTTTCAATTGCTGACAGTGCTTTTGCATTTGCCAGCAACAGTCATGGTATCAAATCGGTATCTGTGGAGACCTCTATCTCCCACACGAAAGCAGTAAAAACCGGAGACATCATCACAGCGACAGCTACTGAGCAGCACCTTGCCGGAAAACTTGCTACTTATTATGTCACCCTAACCAATCAGCACAACGATACCGTAGCTCTTTTTAAAGGCACTGTTTACAGAACAGGAACAGAATGGCTGGTATAGAGTCATTAACACCTCCAGATTTCATACCACCACTTACATCATAACAATCAGGAATCTAAGCTAAAAATCAGCCATAGTAAGTAGTAAAGCAGTAAAATACAGCTTTACAATTCGTTACTGATTCGTTAAAAAATCGTTTGCTTTGAATTTTATCGTAATTTTGTGTGTATATTGACCAATACACTGCAGACCATGATGTATAAAATATTTACTTTCACACTTGCCCTCACCTTTTTAAGCAGCAGCACTGGGGCTCAGGGTATAGATTTTTTTCATGGGCCATGGAAAGAAGCTCTTGACAAAGCAAAGGCCGAGGACAAGCTCCTGTTTGTCGATGCATACGCCAAATGGTGCGGCCCTTGCAAAGCCATGGCTAAAAATGTGTTTACACAGCAAAAAGTAGGCGATTACTTCAATGCCAATTTTATCAACCTTAAGCTCGATATGGAAGAAACAGACGGAGTAACCTTCGGCCACAAGTACGAGGTTTCTGCCTATCCTACCCTTTTCTTTATCGACGGTGAAGGAAAGGTGGTCAAAAAAGTCGTCGGCGGACAACAGCCTGATGGCCTCATATCTGCAGGAGCCGACGCCATGAAAAAAAATGACAAAAGCGGAAAATATGCCGAAAAATACGAGGCCGGAGACAGAAGTTATGACCTGATGCTAAGCTATATCAAAGCCCTAAACGCTGCAGGCAAACCAAGTCTGAAAATTTCTAATGATTATCTGAACAGCAATCCCTCCATTACCGAAAGTCAAAAGATGGCTTTTATCCTGGAAGCTGCCGTAGACGCTGACAGCCGTCTGTTTGATCAGGTGATAGCAAACAAAGACAAGATGGCAAATCTGGTGGGAAAAGAAGAATTTGAGAAAAAATGTGAAGCCGCCTGCCAGAATTCAGTCAACAAGGCCATTGAATTCGAAATGGAGTCGCTTCTGACTGAAACCATAGAAAAGGCTAAAAAAACATTTCCCGATAGGGCAGAAATATTTTCGCTTAAAAGCTCCATGATGTTTTACAAAGCATTTAAATCAGAGCAGAATTATTCAACAGCTTATCGCAATCTGGCCAGAAAATCAGGCAAGGACGCTGAGACCCTAAAGTTTATCGTTCAGGATATCTACCATAATTTTAAGGGAAATGTCAAAATGGTCACCGATGCCACAGAATATGCAGGAAAACTATTTGACATCAAAGGCGACATGGAGTCCATGAATATTTACATCTCGCTATTGGTACACAACAAAGAAATAGACAAAGCTTTGAAAGTAGTCACGGAAGCCAGGACGCGTGCAGAAAAAAAAGGTGACACCCTGTCGGAATATGACGGCATGATTCAATACCTTAACTCTAAAAAAGCATGACCGCAGCCAGGTTTGATTTTAACATTATTTAACAGTGCCTTTTATTGTGACTGTGCCTAACCAAAAGAGTCTTATTGACAGCAACTTGAAGTGTTTTTTTTCACAAAACAAAATAAAAAATAAAATGAAATCAATACTCACAACTGTTTTTTCGCTGGTAGTCCTGATGCTGTCAGGCCAGGATGCCATGGAGAAAAAAGTATCTATGAGCCTGGGACCGCAAAACGGATTTTATCTGGAAATTCCCGGAGCAGACAAAAAAATGGCCGAAAAAACCTTTTACGAATTTGTCAAGGAATATGGTAAAGTCAAAGAAAACGGCAAGGCTCGAGAGCATTTTATGACAGCCACCAAGATCCCTGTCATCAACGGGACCTCTCCTGTGGACCTGTATGCAAAATTTGAAGAAGGCAAAAATATGGCCACTACCTATATGTGGGTAGACCTTGGAGGTGCTTTTGTCAACTCATCAGACCATCCTTCTCAGACCGCTGCCGTCAGACAGTTTATGTACGATTATTTTATCGCTGTACGCAAAAAGGTGGTTAATGAAGAACTGAAAACAGAGGAGAAAAACCTCAACGGTCTGGAAAAAGACCTGGAAAAGCTCAAGGATAAAAACCAGGATTATCACAATGACATAGAGAAGGCCAAGCAAAAAATAGCCGAGGCTGAAAAAAACATAGAGAAAAATCTGGTAGACCAGGAAAACAAGGTCAAAGAAATTGACACCCAGAAAGTGGTTGTAGAAAAGGTAGTAGAAAAACTCAATAACTTGGGTAAAAAAGACTGATCCCCTTAACGATCATAAACCAGCAGCCGGAAGGTGTCCCAGTGACCTTTCCGGCTTTTTATTTTATGGCAGGTATTGTCTTTGCCGCGACAGTGGTGTTTAAAAAGCCGGCATCCCAACATTAAAGTCTAAAATTTTATTGCACATTCATAGTTTAGTAGTATTTTTGACACTACGTTTTTAAAAACATTTCCTCAACAGGATTTTAAAGCAATCAATGTTATGAATGTCAATAAGCTGTTATTTGTGCTGATGGTGATGATGTCCCAGGCAGGGATTTCGCAGAGTGCTTTTCATCGCACTTATCCTACCACCCGGGACAAAGACGTTATCTGTATTTCTTCCTCTCAGATGAAGGACGGCAACTATATCGCCCTGGAAATGGAACTGGATTACGACATAGATAACAATCCGTATTCTGACACATTTATGGTGACCTCATACAAGCCAAAAGGTGATGTCAGCTGGAGCCGGGCTTTTGCCATGGAGTCAACAAAAAATGGCAATTTACCGGCTTTGGGCTCTATAGTACAGGGTGACAATGACAGTCTTTATTTCAGCCTGATTGCTGTGACCAGAAACGGTCCAAATAAAATATTGGGGTCTCTCACAAATGGGGGCGTCAATGGCTGGATGAAATCTTACACCACCGACCCCGGCAAAGCCGATGGTTTTGATCAGGTTAGTCACCTGGCAGCAAACTTCAGCAAATCAATATTTACAGGCACAGATGGCGGAGATTCGTTGGAGTCGGCTATCTTGTTGAGCCGAAAAAACTATTTTGGAAATACACTTTGGTCTAAGATGCTTCACGCCAAAAACAATACTGGTGATGATATTTCAGAAATTCTTACCCACATTTCTTCAGAGGCCGATTCTACCATCCTGCTCACCGGTATAGTGGACAGTACCGATACCAAGTCATTCCTTGCTGTCGCTGACACCTTTGGAAATGTTCTATGGAGCCGTCAGTACAGAGATGTTCAGGCCCTGATTGGTTTTCCACTTTCTTATGATGCCGTGAGACTCCCTGATTCCACCTATATACTTGGAGGGTTTTCTGTGGAACTCACTCCGGCTTTTCAGATTTCGTTTAAAGGATTTCTGATAAAAACTGACAAAGAGGGACAAGTAGACTGGGGCAA
>JAKQGD010000260.1 GCA_029573365.1 Bacteroidota bacterium
TCGCTGAGTCTGTATAGGCTATCGGCAATCACCAGTATGTTGTATGCATCATCGTCCATGGCGAATACTGTGTTCACACTGTCTGTATTTATTCTTCCAAGCCAGCTGTCATCTTTATACTCGTTCAGTTTATCTTCCAATCTCCCAATATAGGTAAAAACCGAATCAATCTGACGGCCAACTTGTTTTGAACTGGAGGTAGCAGAAATCTCCACAACTGTATCCAGCATGTATTGGCTCTTAACTTCGGTGAAGGAACGATTGTAATATTTGTAGGCACCAAAACCGATTACTAAAATCAGTATGATGAGCGATGTAATCTCTTTGCGGGTCATCCTGGCTCCTTACCTTCGGTATTCCAGCAGCTCAAAGGCGATCAAACGGCGGACATAATCCCGCAGGGCAAACACGGATAATGACAGCATCAGCACCGAAGGGACGAAAAGCAGGAAAAACAACAGAAGAGCAAACAAATTCATTAAACCCAAAACAATCACCATAAGATAGAGGTTCCAGCGCACGTCATGGAAATGCCTGTAGCTCTTTTTAATGGCTGCCCAGGCAGAAGCAGGCAGTTCCTCCATGAGGACTAAGGCTGGAACTGATATAGCCAGCCAGTAGTTAACCAAGATCAGCCAAACCAAACGTAAAATTGGGTGAGAACTGAATCCGGGAACTCCATAACAGATAAGGTGAATTAGTGCAAAGAACAATGCATTTATAAGGCTGTAAGCGAAATAGCGAGGATAATCCCTAAGAGCCGAAAACATCTCAGAAAGACCAAGGCTGTAATTGTCCTTGCCACATATCGGCTTGAAAGCAATCAAAATGAATGGTATGAAAACACTTAGGGCTATAGCTTTTACCAAATGGTTTACAAAAGTTCCAACAACTGTGTTCGAATCAAGGCTGATGATACTATGGAATAGATATAAAACCGCACAAATTGGGATAAGTCCTAAAATCACGGCAAATGCAAAACCTGGCACCGAACTGGAAAAAGACTGCCTTTGTTTTTTATATGTAGCGGCAAGGCTTGCCATGGCCGACAAATCGTTTTTTACTGCCTGGCTTTGTCTACCGCAATCCACACACCAAAGGTCGTGTGAAGCGAGCCTTGCATTGCAATATTTACAGCGCATTTCGTCTCCTTTTACTTTACTGCAAGCCAAAAATTACTGACTGCTGCATTTGTCAAGCCTGCTTAGCATTTACTCCATCCGCAGGAAGGACATTTAAGACATCCTTCCAGATGTTCAATGCTGGTTCCACAATCGGGACACAGAGTCGCAGGGTGTCGCCTGGAATGGCTTTGTTCTCCTTCCAGCTCTGACACTGTGAAGCTTAGGTCTTTCACGTCTCCATTGCGATACAGTGCTAAGAACTGATCCAGAGCTTGCCCCACAGCATCGCCACAGGAGGTAATCATCTTGCCTTTGTGCCACAT
>JAKQGD010000302.1 GCA_029573365.1 Bacteroidota bacterium
GTGATGGCGGCCACAGTGGTCGCTGCCATCATTTTACTGGCATGGTATGGTGGTTCTTACTATGGTACCAGCCTCGAGGAGCGTTTTTATCATGCAGATCATGGCAGGCTTAAGCCCAATGGTCTATACGGACACGGACTGGGCATCATAGGTACATTTCTTATTCTGGCAGGGGTCGTGTTATACATGGTCAGGAAGAGAATCAGGCGGTTTGCCCGGGTAGGTGTGCTCAAGTACTGGCTGGAATTTCACATCTTTTTGTGTTCGCTGGGACCTGTGCTGATACTTTTTCACACAGCTTTCAAGTTTGGAGGTATCGTTTCTATAGCCTTCTGGAGCATGGTGGCAGTAGTAGCCAGCGGAGTTCTGGGCAGATTTATTTATCTGCAGATACCGAGGACCCTCCAAGGAAGGGAATTGAGTCTACAGGAAGTGTCTGAGATGCGTCAAGATGCCAGTTCTAATGTCAACAGCATTCTGGAAAAGTTACCGGCTTCTTTCTCTGCTGAAATCCGGGAGCTGGTGAGCAGTGCGGCAAATCCTAAATCGGACAAAGGCACCATGTCACGTATCTGGCATGACCGCAGTGTAGTGTTGTCCGTAGGTGCTAAACTAAAATCCACGGATATCAATGCCGGTGAGAGGTCTTTGTTACTGCAAAATATAAGAGAGGAACTGGCTCTTTCGCGGAAAATAGGCCGACTCTTAACCATGCAAAAATATTTCAGATATTGGCACATAGCCCACCTGCCATTTGCCATCATCATGTTGGTCATTGTGATTATCCACATAGCCGTGACGGTGGCATTTGGCTATAAATGGATATTCTGACCTGATATGCTCGAAATTGCCATATATGCCGCTGTGATCCTGATGTGTGCCGCCATCATCTGGGTCTACATCCGCAAACTTAAAAAAGAATCCATGGATGTCGGACGCAAAATAGTGGTGGCCCGCGAACTGGGTATCCACGAGCCTGTGTCACTGTATCCGTCGATCAATGAGGACATATGTATACAGTCAGGAGCATGTTATATGGCTTGCCCCGAAAAAGAAATAATCGGCATCAGAAACGGCAGAGCCACTCTGATCAATGCATCGAGGTGTGTCGGGCATGGTGCCTGCTTCCACGCCTGTCCTGTGGAAGCCATTACACTAAAAATAGGTACAGAAAAAAGAGGCGTCGACCTTCCTCACGTCAGCCAGGATTTTGAAACCAATGTCAAAGGCATATACATAGCCGGCGAACTCGGAGGCATGGGCCTGATAAAAAACAGCGTGGAGCAAGGCCGCCAGGCAGCAGAAAATGTTTTTAAATCACTCGACAAGGGCCATCATGCTGAGTATGACCTCGCCATCATAGGTGCGGGGCCGGCCGGTATATCAGCATCGCTGCAGGCAAAAATTCTCGGTATGCGTGCTATTACCCTGGAGCAGGATTCGCTGGGAGGTACGGTATTTAGTTTTCCGCGGGCCAAGGTGGTCATGACCGCTCCCATGGATCTTCCCGGGCACGGCAAGGTAAAACTGTACCAGACCAGCAAGGGCGAACTCCTCAGTCTGTGGAACGAAGTGCTGAAAAAAAACGACATCACAATACGTGAAAACCAGAAGGTGGAGTCCATAGAGCCCGACAACGGCAATTTTAATATTACCACAGCAAAAGGCGACCGCTATACAGCCCACAGGGTCATCATAGCCATAGGCAGGCGTGGATCACCTAGGAAACTGGGTGTAAAAGGCGAAAACCTCGAAAAAGTGGCCTACAAGGTACTAGAGCCTGAACACATCACAGACCAGGATATTCTCGTTGTAGGTGGTGGTGACTCAGCCATAGAATCTGCCCTCTTACTGGCAGGTAACAACAGGGTGACGCTGTCCTACAGGAGTGAAAAATTCAGCCGCCTCAAGCCCCTCAACAATCAAAACATCGAAGCTGCCATAGCCGAAAAAAAGCTCACAGTACTGTTTGAGTCCAATGTCGCGGAGATTGACCAGAATCATATTCAGATGTATCTGAAATCAGGTGAAAAAATAACCATTCCCAATGACCTTGTGTATATCTTTGCAGGAGGAGAATTGCCGACACAGTTTCTCCAGAACGCAGGGATAATGATTTCAAAAAGATTCAATTATACCATGAAGAGCCATAAAAAGTAAACTAATCATTTGGTGGCACTTATTCACTCCTTTATTGTGAGCGATAGTGATAAAAATCATCTCCTTTCCGCAATCAAAACAGGGTAAACCATGACCTGACTTCCGCCCGTTTGTCGTATCTTTGCATCCACCGTGACACCCCAAAAATGAAGCGGTACATCACTAAAAGATGGCCTTTTGAAAAACAGGATTGATATCAGGAGTTGGGTTGTGGCTATAGTCGGCATGATATATTTTTGCCTTGTTACGACGTATCCTGTCTCTGCACAGATCTCGCCCGGGAAACTGACCCGCCACCACACGTCCCTCGAAGGTATGACCAACTGCACAGCCTGCCATGACCTGGGAGAAAAAGTGTCGGATCAAAAATGCCTCGATTGCCACAAAGCCCTGAAATCGAGGGTGGTACAGAACAAAGGGTACCACGTATCATCAGAAGTAAAGGGAAAACAGTGCATCAGTTGCCATTCTGAGCACCATGGCGTCAACTTTGAGATGATCAGGTTTGACAAAAGCAGGTTTAACCATACCCTTACCGGTTACGAACTCAAAGGCTCCCACAAGATCTCCGACTGTGCGGCATGCCATAAGCCCGCCAACATCGCTGACATATCGCTTAAACTCAACAGGAACACCTTCCTAGGCCTGAGCCGGGACTGTGCCTCCTGCCATGAAGATTTTCACCAGGGCACGCTATCAAAAGACTGTGCGTCGTGCCACGGCTTTGACAAATTTAGCCAGGCCACAGGCTTCAGCCATAG
>JAKQGD010000345.1 GCA_029573365.1 Bacteroidota bacterium
TGGCCACCCGACAACTCGCCCGGACGGCGGTCCATTTTGTCATCCATGCCTATCTGATTAAAAAGCTGTTTCATCCTTTCTGTTCTTTCCTGTTTGCTACGGCCCTGAAGCAGCATGATAAATTCTGCATTTTCGCGGGCTGTGAGTACAGGTATCAGGTTAAAAGACTGGAAGACAAAGCCTATGTTATGAAGCCTGAAATCTATGAGTTTGCCTGCCGACAGTTGGGTTATATCCGTACCATCAATTACAATCTGTCCTTCGTCAGGTGTGTCAAGTCCGCCTATGAGATTCAGCAGAGTGGTCTTGCCTGATCCTGATGGGCCCACCAACGCTGTAAATTCACCCCTTTTGATATGAAGATGTACATTTCTTATAGCGTAGACGGGTATGGTCGTGGGATTATATATCCTGCTGATATTGTGTGTGTCTATGACTATTTCGCTCATGTGTCTGTGGTTATAAAAAGTCAGTTTCTGAGTGCGTCGATGGGTTTCATTTTTATGGCTTTAAGGGCGGGCAGCAGACTTGCAAGGATCGCCGTTATGACTACAATACCTAAAACCGGGCCTAGCTTGGCCAATGGAAATTCTGGGTATATCATGGTTTTAAATCCGTACTGACCCATCATGTCTTCGCCCATTCCCGAAAGGTCCAACCCGCGGCGATTGTAATACACAGCGGCAAGCCATCCTGCAAGTACGCCCATTGGGGCACCTGCCAGGGTCAGAAAGGCCGTTTCCAACAATACCATAAAAAAGATCCGTATCCTGCTTGTGCCTAATGCGGCAATCATGCCTATTTCCCGCCTCCGCTCCATGATAGCCATAAGCATGGTATTTAGTATGCCAAATGCCAGGGCCACCATGATGATGACCATGATGATATAGGAATACGTGTCAACGGTTTTCACCATAAAATCAGTTTCGGGCGACAGTTCCATCCAGGTTTCTGTTTTGAGGTGGGGCAGCAGCTGTATTAGTTTGGAGGCCACGGGAACTACGTCCTTGTCATGTGCCAGCCTAAGGCCTGTTTCCTGTACCTGACCGGGCATGCCTGTCAGTTCTGCCAGCTCTGACCTTGATACATACACATTCCTTTCGTCCATCGGCGTATTTGTACTTTGATATACAGACACCACCCTAAATGCCGCTGAAACCAGATTATTGGATGTGTCATTAAACATCAATACCAGCTTAGCTCCATTGTTTAGTTTCATTTTGTCTGCCAGTTTTTTACCTATGATGATCTGACCCTTTTTGTTTCCTGTAAATCCGGAACCTATTATGATCTTTGACTTTAGTGACGAAAAGCTGTATTCCGTTGTGGTATCTACGCCCAGTATCGTGACACCTGATGTACCTGTGGCGGTAGCAAGCATACCTTGTGTGAGACACCGATGGTTTACCTGTATTACTTCTGGTATGGATCTAATTTTTTCAAGAACCTTATCCTGGTCTCCTATGAAGTATTTCGATTCAAAATCATCAGAAAAAGCAGGGTGATGGATTTGTATGTGTCCGGTTTCTTCGTCTATCACAGTACGTACACGGCTTTTGAGCATGCCTTCGTACAGAGCCAGCACTGCCACACCTGCAAACAACCCCAATGCGATCGAAACCATGATGACCAGACTGCGGGTCTTGTTTCGCCATATGTTACGCCATGCCAGTGAGGTGATCATATAATGCTGGTTTATCTTTTCATCGCTTTAACAGGATCTGTACTTATGACCTTGTACACAGGATATAGTGAAAGTATGAGCCCTATAATCAGCACGGTGATGCCCTGATAGATAAAGTTGTCCGCAGCTGTCGATGTAGGAAATACCGCTTCAAAACCAAATCTTTCGTAAATGGCAGCAGTTTCACCACCCATTCTCAGAGGTTTATGGTGGAAATATTGTACCACCGGAATACTGGCTGCCAGTCCCAGGATACATCCCGCCAAGACTGTAAATATGGATTCTATCGCCATGAGCAGACAGAGCTTTCCTTTTTTCATACCTATGGCTATAAGCATACCCAGTTCATATTTTCGCTCCACCATCATCATCAGCAGTGTGCCAAAAATCCCAAAACTCACCAGCATGTACAATACTCCCTGTATATATTTCATGCTTTTGCTGTCTGATTCTATATGTTGTTTGACATCTGGCATAATCATTTCCCAGCTCAATACTTCATAGTCACTGCCGAGTTTGTTTTGTAGTCTTGTGACGGCATAGTCCAGCATCGATGCGTCGGCGAGTGACAATACCGCTGATGTGGCGAGACTTTCGGCACTGTAGAGTTCGCGGGCGTTTGGCAGACTGAGGTAGATGATGCTGTTGTTTAATTCAGGCGAGCCAAATTTTGCCAGCCCTTTCACAGTATATCTGCCTGCCGACGTGGCACCATGGTATCCCTGACCTATGAGGTAAATGGTATCTCCGGTACCGGCCTTCAGCTTTTGCGATAAGCCCTCAGAAAGGATGACCTCTTTGTCGTTCTGCCCCAGGTACGCTCCCTGCGTAATCTTTGACTTCAGTCCTGTTACTTTATCTTCCTTTTCGGGGTCTATGCCTACGACAAGACATCCACGTGTTTGATTGCCTGAAGCTACAAGGCTGTATGTCTCGAGCCTCGGTGACACATTGGTAATATTACTTTCGGCAATGATGGTACCTTCGAACTCGCTGTTGTATACCAGACTATTGTCCAGCACCTGTTCATCCTGATAGCCGGCTTTATGTACCTGCACGTAACCAGTATAAAAACTTACTACATTTTTGATAAGATTGTCAAAAATGCCATCTTTCAGACTGCTGGTCAATACAGACAGGATCACAGCAAAAAATACAGCCGCCATAGTGATGGTTGTTCGGGTGCGGTTTCGCCACATGTTTTTCCAAGCCAGTCCTATCAACCACATCACTGAAGTTTTTTAAGGTTGCTGAGGCTAAAAAAATCATCTTTTATGGGCTGGTCAAAGACGACGTTGCGGTAAATCATCACTGTCTTTTGCCCTTTTTTATCCATGGGCGTCATTTCGATACGTACTGGAATCAGTCTGCCGCCCATAACTTTCGGGTCATAGGCATTCATGATATTAACCAGGTTACCTTCTTCGTCATAAAAGCGGGTATGCAGCTCCAGGTAGTCTTTTTTATCTATGCACACGAGCAACCTCCCCCATACAACGGCCGCATCCGGCATGGGTATCATTTCTATTTTGTAACATGGCCGGCCTGCTATGATGGTATCACCGGCCAGCTTGTGTTTGTAGTCGTGGATGACAGATGATTCTCTCACGAGGTCATCATTGGTAAAATCTGTGCCCATCCAGCTCTGGCTCATCATAGATGGAGGCAACTTAATCACACGCTCCAGAGTAGGATACCAGTTCCATACCTCTTTTTTGCGTTTGAGAAACGATACCCCTTTGTCTTTGGCCGGCGA
The DNA here is from genome assembly GCA_029573365.1 of Bacteroidota bacterium. Classification (GTDB taxonomy): domain Bacteria; phylum Bacteroidota; class Bacteroidia; order Chitinophagales; family Saprospiraceae; genus OLB9. The sequence continues at coordinate 3,441 of JAKQGD010000345.1, forward strand.
AGTGATGAGAATCATAGAATAATCAGTACCCTTTGACCATGCTTTAAGGTCCATAGAACGTTTCCAGGTGGGTCTGATTGTCTGTATGGTCATTTCTACCCTGGCAGTGTTTCCCCTCATTTTCTGGTCTGCTCTTTTTACTATTTCCGTCGCATCCTGTGCTGAAGCAGCATTGAAGCTAAAAATCAGAATAACCAAAGTAGATGCCTTAAGCCAAATCCTCATAACACTCTTTTAAACAAAGATATGACTTCAATATCTGAAAACTATATGATTTTATGCCTTTCGGCCAATGATATTAGTCAATAGACCATCAAGGGTCCAGCCAACCTTAAAATAGGGGGAAGGCCACCTGCAGGGTCTGAATTCCAGAAGATTTAAAAAAAAAAAACGAGTTTTGAAGCCTTTTACTTTCAAATAAGTTTTATATTTATACGTGATTTGAAGTCTTCTTGCCTTAAGCTGCATTTTTTAGTGCGACTTATTGTTGGCGAAGCCATTGACAAATCACCAAATCACCAAATCGACA
>JAKQGD010000350.1 GCA_029573365.1 Bacteroidota bacterium
GCCTGAGGGGCTCCGCTCACAAATCGCTCATTGGAAAGCTTGGCTGCAACAGATGCCACAAATCCCTTCTGATACTCCAGCTCTCTGGTTTTTTCTTCAAGCTGCGAGGCAACATCGAGTTCATGTGCCAGTACAACTGTACATTGTTCCGTGCCTGATATAAATCCTATTCCTGCAGAATCTCCGGCATCCACAAGATCAAAATTTTCTAAAAAAGCCAGTTTTACACATACTTCTTTCCAACCGGGATAAGACATGAGCAGTGTCGACTTGGGGCTGCTGACAATCTGTACATCCACCTTTTCTTTGGGTTTGACGTTGTTTTTATTACGTATATCCCTTATGTTGGTTATGATGTCCTTGGCCTGCTCCATACGGTCTATCACTTCAGAATTATATTGTGTGCCTGAAGGATACGTGCTGAGCATACAGTCCCTGCCACGCCTATCGCGGAGTGTATGCCATATTTCTTCTGTAATAAAAGGCATAAACGGATGCAGCATTGAGCAAATGCCGCTGTAAAGTTCCACGGTATTTTCGAGGGTACGTACCGAAATCTTACCTTCGAAAGGCGGCTTGACCATCTCTAGGTACCATGAGCAGAAATCATCCCACACAAATGTGTATATACTTATTAAGGCCTCTGAGAGCCTGTATTCGGCAAAGTCTTTTTCAACCTCAGCAGCCAGTGATTTAAATTTTTCTGTCATCCACCTGTAGGCAAGCTCTTCGTCTGCTGACATGACTGCATCTGCATGTGTTTCCCAGCCTTTGATCAGTCTGAGGGCATTCCACATTTTATTGCAGAAATTGCGGCCCTGTTCGCAAAGCTTTTCGTCAAAAAGCAGGTCGCCACCTGCCGGCGAACAGGACATAAGTCCAAACCTCACTCCATCGGCCCCGTAATCTTCGATGAGTTTTAGTGCATCGGGGCTGTTTCCCAATGACTTGGACATTTTTCTACGCATTTTGTCCCTCACCATACCCGTAAAATACACTTGGTTAAAGGGTTTGCGATCTTCCCACTCATAGCCGGCCATGATCATCCTGGCTACCCACAGGAAGATGATGTCCCATCCGGTGACCAGCACCGATGTGGGGTAATAATAATTAAGCTGCTCTCTGTCATTAAATCCGTCAAAGACAGTTATTGGCCACAGCCAGGAGGAAAACCATGTATCGAGTACGTCTTCGTCTTGGCTGAGGTCGGGGAGTGACACACCCGGAAACTGCTTTTGGGCCAGCTGCAGTGCTTCTTCTGCCGTCTCCGCAACAAATGTCTCTCCCCCGTAATAGTAGGCAGGGATTCTGTGGCCCCACCACAACTGACGTGAAATGCACCAGTCCCGGATGTTTTCCATCCAGTGGCGGTATATGTTCTTCTGGTTTTTAGGGAAAAACTCTACTTCGTCTTTCATCACTGCATCCAGTGCGGGAGCAGCAATCGATTTCATATCAACATACCACTGCAGCGACAACCTGGGCTCCACTACACTGTTTGTCCTCTCTGACCTTCCTATGTTGCTCTGATAATCTTCTACCTTTACCAGATGACCCGCCTCCTCGAGGTCTTTGGAAAACTTTTTCCTCACTACAAATCTGTCCTCGCCGATATATACTGTTGCTTCCGGGCTCATAGTTCCGTCTTCATTAAAGACATCTATGGTTTCGAGGTTGTGCCGTTTGCCTATCTCATAATCATTGACATCATGGGCCGGTGTCACCTTGAGAGCTCCGGTGCCGAACTCCATGTCTACATAATTGTCTCTGATGACGGGTACGACCCGGCCTATAATCGGCACTATAACTTTTTTGCCTTCGAGATGGCTGTATCTCGGGTCATCAGGATGTACGGCGACGGCAGTATCACCCATGATGGTCTCGGGCCTTGTAGTAGCTATGACCACGTAATCATCAGATCCTTCTATGCGGTATCTCACATGAAAAAGCCTCGATTGTTCCAGGCCATAAATGACCTCTTCGTTTGAGAGCACTGTTTTGGCCTCAGGGTCCCAGTTGACCATACGCTTGCCACGATACAACTTGCCTTTTCTGTATAGATCGACAAACACCTTGATGACTCCCTGAGACCGCACTTCGTCCATGGTAAAGGCTGTACGTTCCCAATCACAGGAAGCTCCCAGTTTTTTAAGTTGCTCCAGGATGATGCCCCCGTATTTGTCTTTCCACTGCCATGCGTATTCTAAAAACTGCTCCCTGGAGATGTCGGATTTTTTTATACCCTGTTCTCTGAGCATCCTTACCACCTTTGCTTCAGTCGCTATAGATGCATGGTCTGTTCCCGGCACCCAGCAGGCGTTTTTGCCTTCCATCCTGGCCTTGCGTACGAGGATGTCCTGGATGGTGTTGTTTAGCATGTGACCCATGTGCAGCACACCTGTGACATTGGGTGGAGGTATCACTATAGAGTAAGCTTCCCTGCCGTCAGGTTCAGAGTGAAAATAACCTTTTTCCATCCAGTGGTTATACCAGTGCGATTCGGTTTCGGATGGGTTGTATTTAGATGAGATCATAATATTCCGTTTATAAAATATGCTCCTGAGTGATGGAATGGATGATTGTCGAGGTCAATACTTTAGTGTGTAGACATCTTTTTTTCCCGACTTCCTGCCTACGACCACCACAAAGTTATCGTATTCGTTTTCGTCAAATGTTTTGGTAAAGACATCTCTGCCAGCAAGAGTATTTGTTATGGCAGGGATGGTATTTGAATGCCCCACGATGAGCACTCTGTTAAAATCTGCATGGTGGCTCAGAGTATCGATCAGACCTTTGAGGTTTTTATTGTCATATGGCAGGATGGTCATGGCCTTGATGTCGGCGAGCGAATCGGCTGTAAACATGGTCCGCACGGTCATGGTGGAATAAATTGCATCCACCCTGGTGCCGCGAAGTATGTCTGCAAGCCTGGCCGCTCGTTGCAGTCCCTGGTCCGTAAGAGGCGGCTCTACCTTTACGGAAGTGTCTTTTTCGGCATGTCTGACCAGATAAAAAATTTTGGTTATGCTGTCTTCGTCGAGTGTCAGCCGGGCACTGTCAGATGTCATGATGACATTTGACATGATGGAAGCTACCTTCTTTCCGTTGATGTCCGTCACCCCTGCTTCCTGTCTGCAGGCGACAAACCAGACAGACAAAAAGGTTATGGCCGCCATTACATATTTACTCTTCATTTGCATCATATTTGGAGTGTAACTTTATGTGTTCCGCCCTGTGAGAAATTGATTCCATTTCTGACGCAGGTGCATTCAGCGTAAGCTGCCCTGCCCTAAAAAGATCAGGATTTGTCTGATTTCTGAGTATGTCTTCCATTGTTTCCCGCTCTCTGATGAGATAGTCCCGGCCTTCGTGCACGAGTACTTCTGCGGGCCTGTACCGTGAGTTGTAATTGGATGCCATGGTATAACAATAGGCACCGGCATTGTAAAAAGCCAGGATATCTCCTTCGTTTATCTCGGTCATTTTGCGGTTGACACCGAATGTATCGGTTTCGCAAATGTAACCCACTACGGTATAGATTCTGGACCGCCCTTCTGTCTTGCTTATGTTGACAATCTTATGGTAG
>JAKQGD010000353.1 GCA_029573365.1 Bacteroidota bacterium
GGGCCACAGAAATGCTGCCCACAGAACCGCCGAAATAACCGTCAGAGATATTTTTCCAGGTACGGCCACCGTTTTCGGTTTTCCACACTCCACCTCCGGTAGCTCCAAAGTAAAAAAGATTTGGTTTGCCGGGCACACCGGTCACGGCACACGAGCGTCCGCCTCTGAAGGGCCCGAGGTGTCTCCATTTGACAGAGCTATACAGGCTCGTATCAGGACCAGAAACAAAGGATTTATTTTTCTGGGCCTGAGCAAACAGCGGGCTCCATGCGGAAAAAATCAGGGTCAAAATCAATAAAAAAGTGCCGAATGCTGAAAACTTTTTCATGGTGAAAATTTATTAAAAGGTGTTATGCAGCCTAAAGATAAGTCAAAATGCCGTTTTTCTAAAAAAAAGGAAAAACAAGATTTGACGGAGGTACAAAAAACACTGATATTAAAGAAATATTTCATACATTTGTCGTTCTTTTTCAATAAAACCAGAGTTATACTTCCCAATGACAAGCAACACCACCCGCGTAAACCTCAATATATCCAAATCCGGTTTAAGCAACTTGCTTAGCGACTACTACGCCACACAGACCAACCGTCAGTTTATTGCAGACGGCATTACATTTACCTTATTGCCTGCCGAAGGCCAGCCAGTCAGAATATCGGCCTCAGGGAAGGATATATCTGTAGACTCCTCGGTCAGATTTTCGTTTACCAGGCCGGCAGGGCTTTTTTCTGTCGAAGGTGACGGCCACATCAGGCTTGGGCTCAATATTCATGCAGAAATCACTTCCGACTTCAATCTGAGTACCAAGACCAGTCTGACAAACCACGAGTGGCTGCAAGGGCCCGTGATCCATATCGGAGAGATGGATTTTCCGGCAGAGACGCTGACCAACTGTGTGATAAAATATTACAAAGAGACCATTCTCGACAAAATCGATGGTTATGTAGAACAACAATTCCATCTTAGAGAGATACTGAAAACCCAGCTTGCTGAAAAGGCCTCCAATGTGTTGATTAATCGCAAGCCGGACCTGTTTTTCAGTGGCAGTTTACATAAGATCAGGTCAGGGTATTTTTCGGAAACTGAAACAGACATTTTTCTGCCCATGGATGTGGAAGCCGGGCTCCTTGTCAGCGACAAGGCCCATTCCGCTATAGCGGAATCAGAACCTGTATTTGAATGGATGGATGCCTCCTCCGATTTCGGCGGCAGCCAGCCGGTTGATGTGCTAATGAGTTATGAAGGACTGGCAAAAATGATCAAAACCGGGCTTCAAAGCAGGGAAATAGGTGGAAAAAAATTTGAAGTCTCAGATGTGCACATCCGCTTTACTTCCCGCCTTGAAGTATCCGTTAGACTGGCAGAACCCATCAAAGGAACGCTGGCCATCACGGGACTGCCGAGGATCGAGCACGAAAGCCAGCAACTGCATTTGGACGATTTAAAGACCGATGTAAATGCTGATAATTTTATATATAAACTTTCATCACCGATTATTGAAAACATCATCACCGGTAAAATAAACGAGATGTTGCCGGTGAACCTGCAAAAACTGATACTGCCCTACCTCAAAATGATACCTTCCACATCTCTGATGGAAGGGAAAATATCGGTGCAGCCTTCAGTGGACAATATGATTCTGGATTCGCTCAGATTTGAACAACAACAAGTCTCGGCCAGGATAATGGCAATACAGTCATGTCTTGATGTAAATGTAAAAGGGGCACTCACACATGCCTCGTGATTGCCATGGGAAGTGCTACATTTCAGTTTTCAGGCTCAGGTCTTTCTGTACGAGCAGTCTGATTTGCAGGGCTACAATTTCGCCCATAGTTTCACAATGGTAAAATCCCGGACTGCCGTGGTGTTCAGCAAGGTCACCTCTAAGCTGATGTATCTTTTGGGTGCTGGATATATTGTCTCTTTTCATACACTCCAGTAGATTGTGAAGCCGTAGTTCCATCACCTTGGCCCGTCGTGCTATGAGTGACCGTTCTTCTAGCATATACTGTCTTACCGAGCTTGTGGTAAGATGTTTAAACCCCAGCTTAAGGATGCCATTGTTTTCTTTAAAAAACTGCGGAAGGTAAAACTGCTTTCTGCCCTCATAGGACTGCTGATCAAAGTCTATGGCACGGATGCGGTACTGCGAGCCCTCTATATCAGGGGTGACGCTGATGACATAATTATACGATCTCATGTCGCCCAGCAATTGGATAAAGCACCGTTCGTTAAATTTGACAAATTCCTTGGCAATTCTTATTTGGTTAAACGTATCAGAAGGAATCTCATTTTTAATAAACTCGTCTCCGGGGATACCGGCGATGTGCTCCTCGATGAGGGTCTGCCCATCCACCAGATAGCTCAGATTGTTGGGCGAAAGCAACTCTTCCAGTTCCAGGCCGTAGATACGTGAAGCGTCTATTTTTTTTATGTAAAAATGGTCATAATTGTCATTGAGCCTGTTGATGATCCTCACCCTGAACGGTCTTGTATTGCCAAAGATGCAATAGTCGATCCTGCTTACTGCCAGATGTTGCAGGACTTCGAAGTCGCCATCTGTTTTTAACAGTGCGTAAATACGACACAAAGCCTCAGAAATCCAGTTTTTATCGTATTCGCCATAGTGCACGGTTTCCCACAGTGTATCTTCGCCGCGGCTGTTGTATAAAGGCACACTTGCAGCATACCTCGTCATATCTTCGTATTGTAAAGGTAATTTCGTCAGCCTCCCGTATACAGACAGATATCCGCCCAGCTCCGGGGAGACGGGAAAGGGAGGTTTCTTCTTTGAAGGTTTCATGTCCGGTTATGAAATAAATCTATGCCAAAGTAACAAAATTTATCAATGATGCGGATATAAATTAAAGAAAAAGCAAAACTCTGTAATCCGGTCGGGGCGAGGCAACATAATTGTCAGTCCTGATGCGTACCTTTGTGCTGATTTATTTATAACCTTTAATCTCGCAAATAATGAAATATAATTTCTTTGTTCTTTTGATCCTGCTTTCTGCCTGCAAACAAAACAAGACAGCGTCACCTGCAGACATTCTTCACGATGAGGTGATGGTCATTCACGATAAAGTGATGCCTGAGATGAAAACCATTCACAATCTAAAAAAAGAACTCGAAGCACTCAAAACTCCGGAAACAGATTCCCTGATCATGGCCCGTGTCTCTGAGCTCAATCAAAGCGACGAAGCCATGATGGCATGGATGGACAAATTTTCTGAGCCTGATGGCGAAGAGGCCAAAGTTACCTACCTGCAGGAGGAGAAAAAAAAGATAACCGAAGTAAATGATGCTGTTTTTCGCTCAATAGAAAAAGCCAGGGCTACCATAGACTCGCTCCAAAAAAAGTAAGTCATGAAGTATAAAAGCCTATGGCTTGGGTGCCTTGCCCTGATGGTATTGTTATCGTGTCGTCAGAATGCAGAGTTGCCATATCTGGGACAAACGACTCTGCAGGATGGAAAGACTGTGCATCATAAAGTGGGAACTTTTGCCTGTTACAGTCAGGACAGCCAGTTGGTGGACAATGCGGTTTTGTCACAACATATTTATGTCGCGGATTTCTTTTTTACTTCATGCCCCTCCATATGTCCCAGGGTCATCAAAGAGATGATGAAAATAAACGATAGATTTAAGGATGAGCCCATGGTCAAACTCGTGTCTTTTACCATAGACCCAAAAAGGGATGATGTGGCCAGGCTCAAACTTTATGCTGATAATCTGGGCATTGACCAAAGCAAATGGTATTTTCTGACCGGCGACAAGGATGCGGTACTGGACCTGGCCAACACTTTTTTTGTACCTGCTTTTGAAGACAAAGATGCCCCGGGAGGTTTTGACCATTCCGGTAAAATTATACTTGTGGACAAGGAAGGCCATGTGAGGTCATTCAGCGAAGGAACAGACCCAGAGACGACACCTAAATTGTTGGACGACATACAGACATTGGTTGACACTTATAAAAAAGCAACCAAGTGATACAGCGGGCCATGTTCATGTGCTTTGTAGTACTGCTGGCTTCCTGCAACGAATCTCCGTATATGCAGGGCAAAAGACTCTATGCTGCCAACTGTGCCAACTGTCACATGGATGACGGCAGTGGACTCGCAAGCCTGATACCGCCTCTCAAGAGTTCAAAACTTATAGGCGATGTTTCTATGGCTTGTGTGATTGCCTACGGCATCAGGGATACGATATTTAGGGATTCGGTATTTCTGCCGAGGGAAATGCCATCTTTCACTAGGCTGAGCGAAACCGAAGTCACCAATATCATCAATTATGTCAACCACACATGGCACAATGATTTTAAAGAAACCACGATCCTCGATGTGGAGGCGGCACTTAAAAAGTGCCCTAAATGACACTACGGCTGCATAGTTGATTCATCCATGAGATTGATTTTGTTATCTTTGCCTTAGACGGAAACCAAAACATGAAGTTCAACATAAAATATCTGTGGGCCCTCATACCTATTCTGATCGTAGGAGGTGTCTTGTATTATCTCAGCGATATCGTAACCTACATACTTCTGGCCTGGGTCATCAGCATGATAGGTAATCCTGTGGTTGCTTTTCTTCGCAAATATGTGGGCAGAAATGCAGCTGCTGTGCTGACCCTGAGTATGTTTATAGGGGTATTGGCTCTGGTGGTTTGGGTGTTTTTACCTCCCCTTGTAAATCAGGTCGAAAACCTGTCAAAAGTTGACTACGGCAAGGCCTTTACCGCACTGGAGGAACCCATAAGGGACTGGGAAAAATGGCTGGTAAGCAAAAAGCTTATGCTCGCCACAGACTCCACGCTGGTATCTGATTCCCAAAATGAAACAGCATCCAGCCAGGTCATAACCCACAGGATAGAACCCGATTCTACATCGGGTGACAGCCTGGCTCTGCAGCCCATTAATATACACATCCATCTGGATGCCAATGAAAACAATCAACCACAAAACGTCCGCGAAGCAGAAAGTACAGATGGCTTTTTTAAATTGCTAAAAGAAAACATGGTAAAATACCTGGACCCGGGAAAAATACAGGCTATATTTGGAAATACTCTAAATGCTTTTGGCAATCTGATGATTGGTATCTTTTCCATATTTTTTATAGGTTTCTTTTTTCTCAGGGAGCAGGGACTTTTTGACAGCATGCTCACGTCCATGGTGCCCACCAGTTATGAACAGCAAACCAAGCAGGCCCTGGACGAAACTACTCGTCTGTTGATACGTTATTTTGCGGGCATACTGATACAAGTAACCATCATCACGGTCATCATTTCGTCAACGCTGGCCATTCTGGGCGTAAAAAATGCATTGCTTATAGGCTTTTTTGCAGGCATCCTTAATGTGATACCTTACGTCGGACCGATGATTGCCACAGCCCTGGCCTTGTTGATTACACTTTCGTCAAATATAGAGCTCACCTTCTACGACGAAATGGTACCCCTGCTAATCAAGGTACTGATAGTGTTTGCGGTGACCAGACTGATTGATGATTTTATTTTACAGCCTAATATTTTTTCTAAAAGTGTCAAGGCTCATCCTCTGGAAATATTTATAATAGTCCTGGTTGGGGCCAAGATAGGAGGTGTTTTCGGCATGATACTGGCGATTCCGTTTTACACGGCATTCAGGGTCATCGGCAAGGTTTTCCTTAGCGAATTTAAAGTGATTCAGAGGCTTACCAGAAATATGTAGGTTTGATTTTTTATATCAAAGTTAAGCTCCTTGTTTTGTACCCGGGTTAAGCTTTTAAAACTATTTTACCGGGACTAAATCTTTATTACAACACCCTTCCGCCTGAAGGGAGGCAGCAAGACTAATACTCCATTTTCCTGAGTGACGGCACTTTGAGCCAAGCCGATGCTGTGACCAGCAATGTCATGCAACCACCAAAGATGACGGAAGGCACTGTACCCATAAGTGAGGCTGCTACCCCGCTTTCGAATTGTCCCAATTCATTGGAGCTGTTTATAAAAATGGAACTGACCGCAGAAACTCTGCCACGCATGTGGTCGGGCACCAGCAGCTGAAAAATTGTACCTCTGATGATGAC
>JAKQGD010000365.1 GCA_029573365.1 Bacteroidota bacterium
CCTGCCGTTTCGGCTGCTACGCCTTCAAAAGGCGTAACCTTTGTAATTTTTGTTCCCATGGTTTTAATGATTTTCCATCCACCACTAAGTGTACCAAGAGCAATGGCGGAATAACAAGCCAAAGGTACCCACACCACCATATGCTCAAGACTATACTTTCCCGGGTCGTAAGCCACCATGGCGGCCATGATGATTCCCATGACCTTTTGGGCATCATTACCTCCATGCCCTACGCTGAATGCGGCTGATGACACCAGCTGCATACGTTTAAACCACTTTTCTGACTGGATGTAGTTAAGCGAATTGAGGTAAAGTGTAAACAAAGCCATAACTACAATGATAAATCCGAGTAGAATCAGTTTGAAATTGTGACTGTCAAAAATGACTCGCATCAGGTAGCTTTCATAAGTTCCTTTTAGCTGGTTAGTGTCCGTTTTTAGGGTATTGTAAAGGAAAATAATGATTAGCACAACCACAGCAAGTGAAAAGAGTTTTGGCAGTATACTTTTACTGAATGAATGCAAAAACCAAATGGATATCAGAAAGGCTATAATCATACCAATTAAAGGTGCCAGTACGATAAAACTGGCAATCTGGATGATTTTAGGAGAATTGATAGACTCGAATCCTGTATGTGCTATGGCGGCCCCTGCAAATCCTCCAATGAGGGTATGAGAAGATGACGAAGGTATACCATACCACCAAGTAAACAGATTCCATAATATGGCAGCTATGAGGCCGGCCAGAATCACTGTCAAGGTGATATAATGTACACCTTCAGAGTTGGCACCTTCATTGACAGTCTTGGCGATGGTATTTGCTACGCCGTGGTCTCTAAATATAAAATAAGCTACAAAATTGAACAATGCTGCCCAGAACACAGCCTGAAAAGGAGTAAGTACCTTGGTAGAAACAACCGTGGCTATGGAATTGGCAGCATCATGAAAACCATTGATGTAATCAAAGATCAGTGCAAGTGCTATAATGACAATAAGAAGGGTCATATTGATGTCTTACAGGCTCAAAACGCCTTGTCAGGAATATTTGATAATGATAGATTCAATCACGTTTGACGCATCCTCGCATTTGTCGGTGATGATCTCCATGTCTTCATAAATGCTTTTAAGCCTTATGACATCTATGGCGTTAGGGTTGTTTTTAAACAAATTTATGATGGCCCGGTCCAGCACCTCATCGGCATCGTTTTCAAGGCTGTTGACCATAACACAGTCCTGTTTTATTTTACTTATGTTTTTCATACTTCGCAGCTTTTTAACTGCTCCTGCCAGGGTTGTTATGGATTTATGGCTTATTGTAGCCAACTCTTTCATATAATCATCGGTCTCCTCGACATTATAGTTGAGTATTTTTTTGGCCGAGGCATACATATAATCTGCTATGTCATCGAGAGCGGTGGCCAGAAAATGAATATCTTCTCTGTCAAAAGGCGTTATGAAGTTTTTACTAAGCTCAACAAAAATCTGGTGAGTAAATTCGTCGTTTTTTTGTTCTCCCTCTTCAATCTGCATCAGCAGCGACTCCATTTGTTTTGGATCATCAGAATGGATGGCATCCACCAGAGTTTTGCTCATATCCTTTAGCGTCGTAGCTATATTTTCAAAGATATCGTAAAAGATCTTATCCTTAGGTAAAAATATCCTGATTATGTTGTTAATCGACATGCAGATTCGGATTTAAGTTGTAAAAATCTTATTGACTTACTGTAAACCAATCAAGGCCTCTAAAGTCTATCTAATAATTGGACCTGCAAAATTAAACATACATGCCTTCAGATTCGTTTAACCAATATTAATTTTATATTAATTTCAACTTACAGTTAGCGTCAATCCCTCCTTTTAGGTTAAAAGTTACATGTCCCTGCAAGTCTATTGATAACACATGATTTTTTTTTATAATATTTACAGTAATTTTTATATATAATAATAATAGTTTATTTATATTTGCCTCAAAAATAGGATCAAAAATTTAAGATACAAAGTTATGAAAAAGTTTTTTGGTATTATTTGTCTGATGTTGTCGTTATATTTTTACGGTTTCGGACAAAATCAGGCATACAAGACAGGAATAGTTTTTAAAAAGCTATTTCTTGATTACCAGACCCCAAACGGAGGTAAGTTTACCAATTTTAAGGATTACCGCCATGGTGCTGAAATAGGATTACAAAGACTTCTTACCAATAATCTGGCCATCAATGTTCCTTTCAGATACGGTGTGGTCGATACACATCTTGACTCCATTACTTGTCTGAAAAAGCGACTATACAGTCTGGATGGTCAGCTGCAATATCAGTTTAATAACACCCGTAAAATCGTCCCATATGTCATGGCAGGCGTTGGTGGGGTTATGGAGGATGAAGGCGAATTTAACCTTCAAATACCTGCCGGCCTGGGTTTCTACATCAGATTGGCTCCCAAAGCTTATTTTAACTGGCAGTCTGAATACAGGTATGGCCTCAAGGAAAAGAGAAGTAACCTGCAACATGGCATAGGTTTTATTTATCTCCTGGGCAAATCAGCCGGGGAGACCGACATGGATGACAAGACCAAGGATACAATGGATGCGGATATGGATGGAGTGGCCGATGATCTTGATTTGTGTCCAAATGCATTTGGCCCCAAGGAGCTTAATGGCTGCCCTGACAAAGATGGCGATATGGTACCTGATTATCTGGATAAATGTCCCGAAACCAAAGGTATGGCCGATATGGGCGGTTGTCCTGATACCGACGGCGACGGCATTTCTGACAACAACGACGAATGTCCGAAAGTGGCTGGTCCCGTCGACAATAAAGGCTGTCCCAAAGAAGAAATGATGGACAAAGACAGCGATGGAGACGGTGTGCCTGATACCAAAGACAAATGCCCCGGTCAGAAAGGTACGGCCGGTGCCATGGGTTGCCCTGACAGAGATGGTGACGGTATGGCCGATTTTGAAGACAAGTGTCCTGACAGTCCCGGATTGAAAATATATTATGGCTGCCCTGACACTGACGGTGATGGGATAGACGATTACAGAGACAAGTGCCCCAACACGGCTGGCTCAGTAGCCAATGATGGCTGTCCTGAAATAAGACAGGAAGACAGAAAGACCCTCGAAATTGCTATGCAGGCGGTACAGTTCCAGACAGGCAGTGCTATACTCAAGTCAGAATCAGGAACCGTATTAAACCAGATTGTCGACATTCTCAACAGATACCCTGCTTTTAGCATGACCATCAGTGGACATACAGACAACACCGGCAGTGCTTCTGCTAATCAGGTGCTTTCAGAAAAAAGGGCCAGAGCCTGTTATGAATATCTGGTAGCACGTGGCATATCCCGGGATAGACTGACACACTCAGGGTATGGTGAATCAAGGCCGATATCCACCAACGAAACGGAAAAAGGAAGGTCACTAAATCGCAGAGTCGAGTTTAACCTGGTTCCTCGATGATAACATAAAGTAATATCACAAGAAAGGCACTCCACGGGGTGCCTTTTTTATTTCCCTTTTTTCAATACAAAGCATTACTAGTTATTTATTTTTTGCAGGTATTTCAAACATTACAGATCTGGAGGCAGTATCTCCACATTTGTTTCTGACCTCCAGGCTAAGTTTATACCATAGGCCGGGCACATATGTTATTTTTCCTTTTTTCTCGGCATAAAATGTGGCAGGCGTCCCGGGTGCCCAGGCAGACTGATCTATAAGTGCAGGTTTTTCCCCGTTCATACGATACAATGACAATCTGTGCTCATGGCAGTTCATGCTGGCTCCAGGTTCGAACATATAGTAACCTAGGTCGTCAGAGGACAGTTTTGGAGGGACATACAGGATGGCCGAAGGTGGGTCACAGGGAGCTGCAATACTGACGATTTTATTGCAGAATTTGCGGCTCAGTGTATTTATCAGGACTGTGAGCTGGCCTGTAGAAATGGTGGCGTAATCACCGTTTGAAGCCCAGCCGCTATAAGCCATGATGTTGGTAGTCTGAAGTTCCCATCCGCAACAGGGGTGCTGATTGGTGCAATCAGGAGGCGGGCAAACCGAAATTTTTTCTGTACCCCTGGTCACTTTGGGCTGGTCATCCCAGCACGTATTCTTTCTTTTGGCGGGCGTTTTAGGATTGCAGTCGTCATCCCATTCCCAGGAAGGGTCCCAGGTATCTGCCACCTGTGCTTTACCGTATTCTTCCCATGGATGTACCACATTATTGGTATGTCCAAATTCATGGATGATGATGGCCGGACCGTCCCAGTTAACACCTTCGGTAATGATTTCATTGGCTTCATAATTAGTATAACCATTTGAAGTGGACATGCTGTCCGGAATATTCTTCACAAAAATATTAAGCTCCCTTGTTTCATTTCTTTCCAGGTTTTTAAAAAACGACATACGCGAATCAGCAGTTTTAGCACAGTGCACATACACATCCTTCAATAAGAACCTGATCGGAAAACATTGAGCTTTTACCGTTCCGGGCTCTCTGCCTATGTGCTTCTGCTCATTTGGCCATGGCACATTGTCACTCATGTTATCGGCAAAAGCATTGGTTCTTTCTATCAGGGTGCGGGCGATGCGATGCACATTTGGAGCAGTAAAGTCACATCCGGGATAATAATCGGGTTTGTACTGATGGCACCAGGCAGTTTCGCCCGAAAATTCTCCCTCACAGTTTTGATCAAAAAAAAAGTGCATGTTAACTGCAACCCATATACGGGGACAGTTTTCAATCACATCATTGACATTCAGACATGGGGCATTTATTACTATCCCATTGATTTGTGCATTGGCCA
>JAKQGD010000368.1 GCA_029573365.1 Bacteroidota bacterium
TCCAAAGTAAAACACATAAGGTGAACCATCAGACAGTTGTATTGTTGGGCATAAAAGATCGTACTTCATGGCACTGACTGAGTCAAAGGGAAACATACGTGTAGGGCAGAAAATACCGGCCTTTGCGGCATGGGACGAAAACGGCAATACAGTTACAGATAAAAGCCTGACAGGGCAGAAATCCATCATTTTTTTTTACGGACAGGATGACAGCCCCACCTGCACCAAGGAAGCGTGCAGCGTGAGAGACGAATATGAGACTTTTAGCAGGCACGGATACAAAGTGTATGGGGTGAGCAAAGACACGGCTAAAAAGCATAAAAAATTTATAGAAAAATATCGGTTTCCTTACTCACTGATCGCTGATCCGGAGCTGTCTATGATGAATGCCTTCGGGTACTATGGTCCCAAGATTTTTATGGGCAAGGAGGTTATGGGCGTGTACCGCACCACAGTGGTAAGCGATGAATCTGGGACAATAACTCACATCCTGGACGATGTAGTGTCTGCTGAGCACGGAAAACAGATTGCAGAGGCTTTGGGATTATATTAAATTATTAAACTTTTATTAAGAATGAAAAAGCTTTTATTACTTATTGTATTGATTTACGCTACCTCATGCCAGAAAGAGCAGGAATTGCCGAGGGAAAAATTTTTAGGACAATGGACAGCCATAAACAAAGTGAACGGAACCTCAAGCCCCAGTTCGATTTCAAGAGGTGAAAATGAAAACCAGATTTTATGGCAAATTAGAGGAGAAAATATTGTGTTGGAATTTATAGGGAAAAACGACAGCATAGCGTTTCAAACCGACTTTTCTATACCTTTTTTTGCCGATAATTCAGCGTCTTTAAAATGGATAAATATTGATACACTGGATGGATTTCGGTCCTTTGGTACTATATTTTTACCATCAACTTACAAGTCAGAACAATATCACCTGATCAGATAGAGCAGATGGCTTAGGCCAAACGAAGCAACAGAAAAGTTTCGGGCATCACTTTGCCGGAACCATAAGGGTATACTGCTTTCCGGGAGGGACCGTGAGTTTTGAGTTGATGAGCCACGGGTTGTAATACTTTAGCATGCGGTAAGTGATGCCCTGCTGATGTGCAAAATCTGCCAGGCTGGGTATGGTGGTGGTGACAGCCATGGGCCTGAGTCCTGTATTGGCTGTGTATTTGTGCTCCTCTTCCAGGTAGTAGCCAAAGTCCTGGGGATTGCGTACGATTTCCTTGATGGCTATGATGCGGAACACATACCTCGAGGTCTCGTCGTTTATGTTGAGGTCGTAATAGGAGTTTTCTTTTTGTTCGGAGAGGGTTTTGGCAAAGGCTGTGGGCCCGACGTTGTAGGCAGCGGCAACATTGGTCCAGGTGCCGAATCTGTCATGGAGTCTGCGGAGGTATCCACATGCGGCACGGGTCGATTTTTCTATGTGCATGCGTTCGTCCACTTCGTCCGTGACTTCCAGGCCCATTTCGAGTGCGGCAGGTTTCATAAACTGCCAGTAGCCTTTGGCATTGGCCGATGAAGATACGTTTCGCAAGCCGCTTTCGGCAATAGCCAGATACTTGAAGTCGTCGGGTATGCCGTATTCAGAGAGGATTTTTTCTACTATAGGAAAATACTTATTGGCCATTTTGAGATTGAGCAGGGTAGATGACTGCCAGTATGCATTGACACTCAGTTCGCGGTCCAGCCGCTCGTGTGTGTCTTCGTTTATAGGTACTTCTTCGCCGGCAAAATCAAATTTGCGGTCGAGGTTTACGGATTTTATCTGTTGTGGCAACTCGAAAAATGCTGAGAGTGTCTCACGGTTGGAGCTATAGGACACAAAGATGAGCATCGAAAATATGATGCCGGCGGCAAACCCGAACACGGGAAACAACTTATTTCTATACTCCATAATTATAAGGTTTTACTGGTGGTTTTCTATGATTCTGGGCCTTTTGTATACCGGCACTGTACTGCACGGCTCTCCGTACATGATGCTGCGGGCTATGGGTCTGAGCAGCCGTGTGATGAGTGCGTATGCATATGCGGGTACGGGCTTCTGGCCACACCCTTTGATAACGACAGATTTTTCTCTGTATTGTGAAAAGTCCTGTTTTTCGAGTATACGGCGGTAGTGATATCTGAGGTATTCCTCGGTAGTACCGTGCCATGTATCTGCGGCTACATCAGCGAGGCCTGACTCTATGAGCATGTAAGCCCACTGGGGTATGATGGCATCTACAGAGCAGCTTATCAATACGATGCAGTCTTTGTAGGCCGACCAGTCTAGGGCTTTAAGGGCTTCCCTAAAATCCTTTTCGCGGAGGATGAGACCCTGAAAAAGGTAATCTCTAATGTCAAAGGTCATAAACCGGGCCTCGGGGAAATAGTCCTCGAGGTTTATGGTGATGATGCCGCTTTCCGCTACGCGGTTTACAAGAGGCGTACTATCCATGCCGTATTATTTTTTATTCTTCTTCTTTAATAGAATCAGCAATATGGGTAAATTGTTCAGACTCAATTGGTGCCTGTTCGCCGATCTGGTTTTCCACGGGCTCTATATCCTTTAATTTGGGCAGGTCGGTGATGGATTTGAGGCCGAAATAGTCGGTAAACTTAGACGAAGTACCATAGAGCAGAGGTTTTCCGGGCCCGTCTCCGCGGCCTGTGATTTCTATGAGTTCTTTTTCGAGCAGTTTCTGGATGGTGTAATCACTGTTTACACCGCGGATAGACTCTATTTCGGGTTTGGATACCGGCTGACGATAGGCTATGACCGCCAGGGTTTCGAGGGCCGATTTGCTTAGTTTTTTATGTGAATTTTGTTTGAGGTAGGTGCCTATGGTGTTGTGGTAAGCTCCTTTGGTCATAAACCTGAAGCCACCGGCTATCTCCATTATCTCGAAGGAATACTGCTCAGAGGCGTATTTTTCCATCAGCTGGCCTATGGATGTGGCGATGAGGTCGTCTGAAAACGTAGTGCCAAAACTTGCCTCAAGTGTCTGCCTGATCTCATCAAAACTGACAGACGGGTTGGCGGCAAAAATCAGCGACTCAATATGTACAGATAAAGATTCCAATTGTTTATCGATCGGTTTGTTTTACAAATATAATCTTTCCGACCCAACATTTGCAATTAGATGACGAAAATCATTAAAAAAATGAATAATAAAAACAGAATAAGGATAATTACTGAAGTCAGAAGGTGTTTTTTTGTGGCGGCTGTGGCCGAAAACTCGGGTATCCTCCTGCCGGTGTCTATATTTTGGAGGCTGTAGTGGGCAGATTTGCCGGCAAAGTCTATGCCTATTTCAAACAATTCTTCATTGAGCATAAAACTGTAGGTTTTGGCGGATAGTATGCCAAAATCGATGCTTATGATTTCATGACCGGAATAAATAAGTACATGGCCGCTATCTTCACCATGGTAAAGACTTACGTCAAAGGTACTTCCCTCCTTGTTTTCGTATTTCCAGTAAATCTGTGCCATCCAAGGGAAAACCTATGCAAGGCACCTAAAGTTCCATAGATGTGGTATGGTACGAAGTGTCAGATATCGTAAGTCAGCGTGACCCTTTCTGTAGCGGGATGTGACTGGCAGGTAAGTATGTAGCCGGCCTCCACCTCATCGTCATCCAAGGCGTAGCAACTGTCCATGACTACCTTGCCATCGGTGACTTTAGCCATGCAGGTAGAGCAAGCACCGCTGGTACACGAATACGGAGGGTCTTTTTTAGCATCCACAAGCACATCAAGGATGGTTTTTCCTTTTGGCACTTCCATTTCTATGGTCTGGCCCTTCAGGGTTACGGTGATGCGGGCATGGTCTGTGCCGGAGTGTTTGACTGGTTCTTTGGCAGCACTGAAATACTCCTTGTGTATGTGTTTTTTGTCTATGCCTTCGCCGGCAAGGCATGAAGTGACAGTCTCTATAAAACTGCCCGGCCCACAGATATAATATTGGTTTTCGGCGTGCATGGACGGGTGTGAAGCCAGGAAATCTTGGCATTTATCCCTGTCAACCCTTCCCTTGAGGCCCGACCAGTCGGAAGTTTTGCGTCCGAACAAACCACCGATTCCTCCTGCGGATTTTGTTTCCGGCTTGCTGAGGACATGGACCACTTCAAGCTGACCCGAATATCTTTCTGTCAGCCTGCCGAGTTGCTCTTTAAATATGATGGATGCCTCATTGCGGCTTCCGTAAAGCAGGAAACATGAACTGCGGGGCTCCTCTTCGAGTAGGGTCGTAATCATGGACATGACGGGCGTAATACCGCTGCCGGCAGCAAAAAAATAGTGGCTTCGGGACTTAGTGTGGTCAGGCTTTACTACAAAGTGTCCTTCAGGAGTCATGACATCGAGGCTGTCACCCTCTTTTATCTTGTCGTTGATGTAGGATGACATGAGTCCCCCTGATACCTTTTTAACAGTTATGGCAGGTGATGACTCAAAAGAGGGTGTGCACATGGAGTATGCACGCCGAATCTCCTTGCCGCCCAGGGTAATCCTGAGCGTCAGGTGCTGGCCGGGAACGAAACGGTATTGATCTGCAAGTTGGGCCGGTATGTCAAACCACAGAGATACGGTATCCGGTGTCTCCCTTACTATTTTCGCTATTTTTAGGGTATGAAAATTCATTTTTATACTTTTGCGTGCTGATTGTTGTCGCATTGCATACTCGGGATTGCCCTGGAGCCGCTGCGTACAGAATTCGAAAATTAACCTGTAAACACCCTTGTTTGTTTTATGGCACTAAAACTTTCTGTTGTTATTCCTGCCTATAATGAGGAAAAAACAATCCAGACCATCCTAGACAAGGTCAGGTCTGTACAGCTGACTGGAGGTGTTACCACGGAAATTATTGTGGTCAACGACTGCAGCAGGGATGCCACTGAACAAAAAGTAAGTGAGTACAGGCAAAAACACCCGGAGACAGAGATCGCCTATTTTCGTCACGAAGTCAATAAAGGCAAAGGAGCAGCATTGGCCACTGGTATACAAAAGGCCACCGGTGATCTGGTGATAGTGCAGGATGCGGACCTTGAATACGACCCTGCTGAGTTTAATCTTTTGCTTAAACCTATCCTCGACGGATTTGCTGATGTGGTGTATGGATCCAGGTTTATGGGAGGCAATCCCCACAGGATTCTGTTTTTCTGGCACTCGATAGGCAATAAGATGCTTACCTTCCTGTCCAATGCTTTTACCAATCTCAATCTCACTGACATGGAGACCTGCTATAAAATGTGGAAGGCCGATATTATCAAAAACATACAATTAAAGGAAAACCGATTTGGTTTCGAGCCTGAGGTCACGGCCAAGATAAGCCGCATTCCCGGCATCAGAATCTACGAAGTGGGGATATCATACTACGGGCGAACCTACGCCGAGGGTAAAAAAATCAACTGGAAAGACGGATTCCGTGCCATTTACTGTATCATCAAGTACAATACCTGGGCCAGGTAGGTCCGGCTCACTTATTACACTTTACGGCATTTGTTTTTAAACCACGACCTGACCTCACCTTTAAGGAGTGGGGACACCGTGCTGTACACCCGTGCATGGTAATGGTTTATCCACTGTATTTCCTGCTTGCTGAGCCGTGCCTTGTCTATAAGCGAATGCTCAAAGGGATACAGGGTGACGGTTTCAAACTCCAGAAATCCCGGTATACCAGAAGGTGTGGCGATGACCAGGTTCTCTATACGGATGCCGTACTCTCCTTCCTTATAAAAGCCGGGTTCATTGCTGGTGAGCATGCCTGCTGCCTGTGCCGTACGGCCCCGCTCAGACAAGGCAGGTGTAAAACCTTGAGGTGGCTCATGGACGTTGAGAAAAAATCCCACTCCGTGCCCTGTGCCATGGCCATAGTTCATGCCTTCGGCCCACAGAAACTGGCGTGCCATGGTGTCGAGCTGCATGCCTGTGGTACCCTCAGGAAAACGAGCCATGGATAACGATATCATACCTTTGAGCACGAGAGTGTAGGATCTCTTTTGTTCATCTGTGGTGTGACCCAGGGTAAATGTCCTGGTGATGTCCGTGGTGCCATCGAGGTACTGACCGCCCGAGTCTACCAGGAGGACACCTTCAGGCTTGATTTGTTTGCATTTTCCGGGCTCAGGATGGTAGTGTATGATGGCACCGTTGTCACGGTAACCCACGATGGCCGAGAAACTTTCTCCCTGATACAGCTTCTGCAGGGAACGGCACTCTGCCAGTTTATTTGCCACCTCCACCTCGGAGGGAGATTTTCCGGTGCCAAGCTGGCTTTCCAACCAGTAAAATGCATGAGCGAGGGCGGCACCATCTTTTTTCATTGCGTTACGAATATGTGAGATTTCGGTGGGATTTTTGATGGCTTTAAGGGCCTTGGGTATCGAGCCGCCGGTGACCACAGTGCCGTTAATAGCTTCATACAGCGACTGGCTGCAGATAGACGGGTCTACGAGGATGGTTTCTTTTTCTTTTAGATTGTTGAGGAAAGGAATGATATCACCATAAGGATGCACCTTTACCTTGTTTTTGCTGAAAACACTGCTTAGTTTACCGCTTACCCTGCCTTCGGCAACAAAAAAATGTGACGCAGTCCGGCCGATTACCGCATAGCAGATGACTACAGGATTGAAATCCACATCCCGTCCACGTATGT
>JAKQGD010000409.1 GCA_029573365.1 Bacteroidota bacterium
TAAATATATTGACAATTGATACTCCTGGATTCGAGTGTTTCATTCTTAATGGGATAGTCATCATACCAGTCTCCGTTGTTCCCAAACGGGCATGGCAAATCAGTTTCATGTGCATCAAGTTGCCCATTTCCATCCCTATCCTCGTCTAAATAATTTTTAATGCCGTCATTATCATCATCACCGTATTTTTCCATCCAATCCCACCATAGATCCCATAATTTCTGATCATCAGCCGATCTCATTTCGTCAGTCCATTCATCGTAATTCCAAGGGTCATCAAAGTGTTCGTCCCACCATCCTAAAAAATATTGTTGTAACTGCTCCTGAGTAATATTACCATGCCTCCTGCTAAAATCATCCCAATCTTGATCATCTATATTTAAAATACCATCATTATCATGATCAAGATAAGGAGGAAAACTACTTACACCCCCGGCGTATACCACATCACCCTCACATACCTCCAAAAATTGCCACTCACAATCCAATTGAGAATTATTAGAATTATTACTTACAGCTAAATTAATATCTTGATTAGTAACGCAGTTACAGTATTTTTCAGAGTATTGTTGATCGATATGTTTAAATAACATATCAGTCATATGGATTATTTTAATCTGAGAAAAATGCTCCCCACAACCTATTTTATTATTTAAATATTCTCTACTGTTAAATTGTATTTTAAATAGATTATCGTTTCCTGACTTTATTGCAGTAATTACTCCTGAAGTTTTAATTCCATCAGTTATCGGGAGTAAAATGGCGACAGAATATTCATTGATATTTTTAAATATCTGTGCTTTTTTCCAATAAGGTACTCCATACTTAATAACAAAAGAATCGATAAATTTCTCTTTTCTATTTTCAATTATAATTTGATTATATAAATTAATTAAATTTTTATCAAAAATAAAGTTACTCTTATCAGTATTTTTTAAATTTCTAGATTTTGTTTGAAAATCATAATTTAGATTAAAAAAATTATTTTCTGATTCAGAAAATTTGACATTAGTATGTTCACCATCCTCAAATACATCCTTCTGGCATCCAACCTGAAATAATACAATACCTAAAACCATCAAAATAAAATAATTTCTCATTGTAAAATTAATGTTTAAAATGTAATAATCATAGAAAATCCGCCGGTTATTTGTGCAGCCTGCTGATGTTTCCTGTCAGGACAAAGATTGTTTTTTTTTTTTCGCAATTTCAAAATATTAGAGGGGTATTTTTTAAATATTTATATTTATATACTGTATTTTTATGTTTGTCAGTACTGTACGCAAGACATTTTTTATATTCAACCTTTAACATTACATTTTCAGATGCATTGGGGTAGTGTATATTGTGGTTTTGAACCGAAATTTTATATCTTCACCCAACTTTGTACATATTAATAGCTAAACCAATTCAGTATTACGGTTCAGTCACAGAGTACTTTCCACCAAATGACTTGTCAGGGTCGGTGGAGGGGGCGCTGTATAAGAAATTTTAACGTTTGCTAACTGATGATCACCATATCGATGGCATTCCGGGGTCCCGGCGGTAAAACCTGAATCCTCCCTCCTGTCTGAGAAACACAAATCCAGGTATGGTGTCCAGCTCCCTGTTGTTGGACCTCGATACCAGATAAACAGGCTTGTCTATGTCGCCATGAAGCAACCAGTTGTGGTCCCTGGTACGAGGGTCGGAGTGGTCTGGCTTAGCCGAATAAAAATAAGGAGCGTAGCTTTTATGTCCGTAAGACCCTATGTAAACATCCTGCCCCTGCAACGACTTGTAAAACCTTATGGCGGGTCCTTGGGTCATGGATTCTATGTGGGGGATCACAGCCAGAGCAAGATATGTCATCAGCACACCTGTGACTACCGCCTGCAGGGCTACGCCGCTCAGGATGTTATTTTGCCTAAACATTCTGTACACCATGAAGCACCCCAGACCAAAAAATAACCCTGCCAACGGCTCAAACCCGTTCCATCCGCTTGAAGTTGAAATAATGTCCCTGGTCATGCTGTCTTTGACATAAGCCAAGACCCACTCTTTGTGGGACAGAAGGTATGGCACCAGGACAAAAACTGCCGTCCACAGCAGCGAAAGACCCAAATACAATACCTGCAGGCCTGACCTGCGACGCTCTGTCAGCTCCCTGGCAGCCAGATAGGTCAGAGGCACCCATGCCAGCGAGGAGTAATGTACTATCTTGGTCGTGGACAGGCTAAAAAGCACCATAACCACCCAAAAGAGGCTTCGCATCCACGAGGACAGCCAGGACTGCGTGGTAGCCTCCCCAGAGTTAAAAAGACGCGGCAGCACAAAAACAGATGCCGGAAAACATCCCAGAAAAACCACCACAAAATGATAGTAAAAAGGCTGACCATGACCCGCCACAGGCTGATTAAACAACTCCACCTGATAGTTAATGAATCTGGCCAGCACCTCCGTGCCGTGGGTAATATATTCTGCCCCCAGCCAGATGCTCACGGGCATTATCATTCCCAAAAGGAAAAATAAAAAGTGTTTTATATGCGGCAGGTTTCTAAATCGTTGCCAGGCGAAGATAAGTCCTGCTGTCAGTGCCAGAATCAGAAATCCCACAGGACCCTTGGTGATGACGCTCAGACCGCTAAAGATGCCGGCAAGAAGTGCGTATTTTCCGTTTTTGGACGAGGTGCCATTGGCCACCAGGCCGGTAAAATATACCGACATCAGTATAAAATAGTTAAATACAGGGTCTATGATTCCTGTTCGGAAATACACATGAGGCAGCAGGGAACCATAGTACAACAGTGCCCAGATCAGGCCAAATCTGTGACCGTGCCATCGGCGACCCACATAAAAAAATGTCAGCAGGTAGATGACTCCAAATACTGCGTTTGGAAAACGGGCCGCAAATTCACCTACCCCAAAAATCTGCATCGACACAGCCTGAAGCCAGAAAAAAAGCGGAGGTTTCTCCCAAAAGGGCTGATAATCTATCTGCACACTCAGATAATCTCCGGTTACTATCATCTCCCGTGCCGCTTCCGCAAAATTTATCTCGTCCCAGTCAAAGAGGTGAAAACTGCCCAGAGCTGTAAAAAAAAGCATGGAAAGCCCCAGCAGAAGCAACACACCTGACGTGGTGGCATTTTTATATTCAGACCCTTGCCGGCTCACGTACCACTATTTTTTTTATTCCAAGAATGGGCAGTGTCATTAAGGCCAGGATAAACAGTCTGTACGTCCAGGTGTACGGAATATTTTCTTTTGCGGCTGGAGCCGAAACAAATGGGTCGTCTATATCGGTGCATCTGACCAGAGGATTGAGGTACAGCTGTGAATTGCCGGTAACGGCCACAGCCCTAATATAGGAGTCTTCGGGCCTGAACTTGTAGATAGCCGTATGGCTTCCCTTTACTGTCATGAGTGTTTTACCGCTCTGCCCCACGATAATGATGGAATCTGCAGGCCTGGAAAAATTAAACCGATACTCACCCCCGCCGGTGCTGACACACGAAACCAGGCCTATGTCAGGCACACCATCCTGTGTCCGTATTGCATAATGTCTGCCTTTTTGCAGCTGCTGCCTTACCTGAGCCGCATCTGTGCACGGTCCGGCCACCATGGTAAAGCGGTGGAATGTAAAATGATCCCTCATGTCATGGGTGTCATCGTTGCCCAGTATCCAGCTCAGACGTCCCGCTGACATGCCTTCATCCCAGTATTCGTCAGACAACCTGTAGTGATTCAGCACCTCAGTAAACCGATACCCTGTCAGCTGCCTCATGTCTTCAAAACTTCTGCCACCGCCAAAATCAGGATGTGCAATACATACCATGGCTCCCTTGTCGCGGATGGCCGTGATAACACTTTGCTGGTGAGAGGTTGCCTGCAGCAGCGGGAAATCTTCAAAAGACACCCCTTCTGCACCTATGGCCAGGCAGTGGGATTTAAAGATATTGAATCCATGCTCATAGACGGGGATAAAGAAGGGACTGCGGCCGCTGCCATATGTGGAAATAGAGTGGTAGTTGGAAATGCAGGCCAGGTCGTACCCTTTTTGGGTATAGCCATCGTATATTTGTTGCTCGGTGTCATGCCCGTTGGTGAGTCCGCCCCAGGCGATGGTATGTGCATGAAAATTGGCCCTGATCCAGACACTGTCCTTAAGGCCTTCATAGGGATTGTATATGTGGGAGCCCTCAAATGGCTTTCCGGCAGGAAAATCGTAGATCTCTGCCCTGAGATATAACATGCCGGTAAACAAAAGCACCAGACAAAATACAAGGATAATGACCCGGGCGAGCCACATCAATATTTTTGCGGGCAATGATAAAAGTCCGTCTTTGCCGGCAGATGTGGAATTATTCGGCACCTTTAAGTTTTTCTGCATTTTCTGCTCGCTGCAGCGAAACGATGATTTCCTCCAGGTCGCCCTCCATGACGCGGTCCAGGCTGTAAATTGTGAGGTTTATCCTGTGGTCGGTCACTCTGTTTTGGGGAAAGTTGTAGGTTCGTATTTTGTCCGATCTGTCACCTGAGCCCACGAGGGATTTGCGTTTGTCCTTTTGCTCCAGATACACTTTTTCGCGGGCAGCCTCCTGTATTTTAACATACAGCCGCTGCAGGGCGATCTCCCTGTTTTTGTGCTGCGATCGCGAATCCGTACTTTCGGCCACTATACCCGTGGGTATATGGGTAAACCGGACCCCTGACTCGGTTTTGTTTACGTGCTGGCCGCCGGCCCCCTGAGCCCTGAATGTATCGGTCTTTAAATCGTCTTTGCGGATGTCTATCTCTTCTTCTTCAAACTTGGGCATCACAGCCACTGTCGCCGCCGATGTATGTATCCTGCCCTGAGACTCGGTCTTAGGTACCCGTTGTACCCTGTGGGCCCCTGATTCAAACTTGAGTTTGCCGTATACCTCTGCTCCGTAAACCTCCATGACCACCTTGTTATAGCCACCTACGGTACCGGGATTTTCGTCCAGCACTTCTGTCTTCCATCCCTGGCTTTCAAAATATTTGCTGTACATCCTGAAAAGGTCTCCTGCAAACAGGCTGGCTTCGTCGCCTCCTGTACCCGATCGTATCTCGAAAATTACATCTTTGCTGTCTTCGGGGTCCTTGGGTATGAGCAGGTAATCTATCCTCTCACGGAGTTCGTCCATTAGGGGTTCGAGGTCGGAGAGTTCTGCCGACGCCATCTCCCTGACCTCAGGGTCGGAGTCTAATAACAACTGCCTGGCTCCTACTATCTGACTTTCTATGGCTTTTAGCGATCTGTAACACCCGACGATCTCGGTGAGGTCCTTGTACTCCTTGTTTATCTTTGCAAACTGGCTCATGTCTGCAAGGACCGCAGGGTCCGACATTTTTTCTTCGAGATAGTGGTATCTGTCCTGAATCGCCTCCAGCTTGTCTGTCATCTTTCTTTAAAAAAATTGTGCAAAATTAATCAAAAAAGGCTGCCTGCAAAAGTACGGCAGGCTAATTGTCCTCTTCCTGTTCCGGGTATCCCACCCAGAAGTTGTTGACCCCTTCTCCTTGTACGATTTTTAGCTGCTGTAAATTGAGCAGTTCCAGCAGAGCTATGAAGGTTACAATGGCATGTATCCTGTTTTCGAGGTTTAAAAACAAGTCTTCAAACCTTGCTTTTCCTTTTATGGGAATTTTGGAAAGTATAAATGTCTGTTGGTCCTCTATGTTGTAATCATAGCGGTTGATCTGGTGCTTGGGCCTGCTTTTTTCTGTTTCATACCTAAGGAGCAGCTGGTGGAAGGTTTGCATCAGCTTGTACAGGCTCAGTGACTCCAGCTCTATGTCTACGAGGGCACGGTCGGCTATGGCTTTGAGCTCGTTTACGACATTGCCCCTGACAAACCTGAAGTGCCTGTTTTCCTCCATATTGCTGAGGTCATCGATGATGCCTTTGTATTTCCGGTATTCAATCAGCTTCTGAGCCAGTTCCTCTCTAGGGTCGATTTCATTTCCTTCCTCATCCACCTCCTTACGTGGAATGAGCATCTTGGCTTTGATACGCATAAGTGTCGCAGCTACCAGAATAAATTCGCTGGCTACGTCTATATCCAGCATTTCCAGATGCCGTATGTACTCCAGGAAGTCGTTTGTAATTTTTGCAATAGGGATGTCATTAATATCGAGCTCGTCACGTTCGATAAAAAACAACAACAGGTCAAAAGGACCTTCAAACTGATCAATCTTGATGCTGTATGTATCCACGATGCAAAGATACAGCAAACCTGCCACCTACAGGCCATGTTTTCATTTATCAGTGTTTAACATTATTATTCGACACTCTTCATCTGCATTGATAGTTTCGTAATTCGTCATTCAAATTTGTTTTTCCTTTTTTCATAACCATAAGCAAGGACACATACAACGAGCAGAGAGGGTAGCATGTTTTCGAGATTTATTTTTGCCGCCCGCAGCAGGTTAAATGAAATACCGATGATGAGTACACCCCCTACACCACTTAGGCTGTTAAGTACTTTCTCGCTGAAAAAAGCCTTGAGCCTGGACGACATTAAAGTGATGCCTCCCTGGAAAATCAACATGGGAATGATGGAAAAAAGCACTCCGATGCCGTAGGTAGAGGCCAGCATGATGCTTGAAAAGCCATCAAGAGTTGCTTTGACATAGAGTAGCTCCCTCTTGCCGTAGAGGCCTTCCTCCAGAGCACCCACGATGGTCATGGAGCCGATGCAAAAAAGCAGAAAAGCTGTAATAAGGCCTTCTGTAAAGGAAGAATCAGTATTTCCGATACCCTCTTTGAGCAGGGAAGACAGGGCTTCCAGTCCTTGGTCGAGATGCATAAGCTGACCTGCCACTGAGCCAAATATAAGGCTAAACATAAAAATGAGCAGGTATCCCTCGGGCACTCTCAGGGCCATTTTTATACCTATGACGATGGTACCAAGTCCTACGGCCTGAAAAACCATATCCTCGACGCCGGAAGAGAAATATTGGCGGAACCATAACCCTATGAGGCTCCCTGTTGTTACAGTAAGCATATTTACTATGGTGGCCTTTGGCACCCTCATAAAGTAAATGTTGCATTCATGTGGCAATGATAGCCATAATTTTGGTTTATACCTAACAATATGTTTCGCAAAGTCCTGATCAGAATCCTGCTTTCACCCTTTGCCCTGCTGTATGGGCTGGCTGTTTCTGCCATCTATTTTTCATACGATATTGGCCTGCTTAAGGCCTCAAGGTTTAGCATCCCTATTATAGGTATAGGCAATCTGAGCATGGGCGGTGCTGGCAAGACA
>JAKQGD010000410.1 GCA_029573365.1 Bacteroidota bacterium
AATATCAGCTTATATACCGTGCACTGCCTATGACTACACCCGAAAAACCAATAATGGCAGTTACTATCGTGTCAGTGATGACAAACCAGCCCGGAAAATTATAGGAAAACAAGTAAATCATCACACCGATAAAGACTATCATCATGGCAATCATGCCGAAGGTCATACGGTAGATACCCGCTGTCAAACTGCTTATCAATCCGGCAGCAAATGATGCGAGTCCGTGACTTATGGCGATCACCACAAATGCTTTGGTAGGCAGCTGACTCATCCATCGCTTCAGAAAATCAGCATCAGCATCATCAGGAATCACAGGCTGCGGGTACATCCCTTCTCTGATCATCTGTGCCATAAAAACGATTAGAATGGCCGTCACCAGGCCTGTAAATATACCGTATACCGGTCTCATTGGGTATCTGACAAAGTTATTGTCTGCAAAGATAAGACAAATCCCCGTCAATAAGCAAACCTGCAGTGACTTACCCCCATGAAAAGCAGGGCATGTGTCGTTATTTTTTGCCGAAAACTCTGCGGAGTAGGTCGGTCGTTTGTTGGTTTACATCATGGCGGATGCCTTTTTCTTTTACTTCAATAAGGCCAAAAAGTCCATCCAGAGCCTTGTTGTTGACATGGTCGTCCAGTGCAGGATTCATTTTTTTGACAAATGGTATTTTGTTGTATGCTTCCACCACGGTAGTCCAGTATGTCCGGGCATTAACTTCATCCAGACTGGATTGTATCACCGGTAAAAAGGCATCATATAACTTTACCCTGGATGAAGTGCTGAGGTACTGGGTGGCAGCATTGTCAGGCCCGGACAGGATGGCTTTGGCATCACCGAAGCTCATATTTGTAATGGCGTCCTTAAAGATGGGTGTGGCTTTTTTTGCTGCAATTTCTGCTGCTTGGTTCATTTGGTTGATGAGTTTGGTTTCTACGTCCTGAAACCCTGGTACCAGTTTGACTTTATCGATGACTTTTCTGGCATCTTCGGGGATAAGAATCTTGTAGGGACTCTCCAGATACCCGTTTTGGCTGGACAAACTTGTTACTGCTGACTCTATGCCATGGTCCAGTGCTTGTTTGAGACCCGCTGCGATGTCGGGATTCTGGCCTTTGAGCGACGAAGCGGCATTTTCAGCTTTTTTCATAAGGTCTTTGAATTGGCTGTACGCCGGATTTACGGAGGACATACCAATCCAGAAAACAAAGGAAAACAAAAAGGTTTTTATAAAGATTCCGTTTTGATTCACACAAAATATATTCATTTTACACATGATTTTAATATTCAGAAACAAAGTATCAATCCCCTAAGTTTTATTCCTTCCGTTAAAGATTGTTTAAATTGATTTGCTTGAGTTACATTCATTTTCATTTTAAATCAAAAACATTCATGACCAAAAGAACCTTACTGCTGTTAATTCTTACATTTGTTGTGTATAAAACATAACCAAATTTGGACCATACACGTATTTACAGGATGTCTTTTGCAGGAGTATACCCTTTATACATCCAAAAAGCCGAAAAAAAAGGGCGTTCAAAAGACGAAGTGGATGCCGTCATTTACTGGCTTACAGGCTACGATGCAGCATCTTTGCAGGAGCAGATTCGAAGAAAAACTGACTTTGAGACCTTTTTTGCGGAAGCTCCCAGATTAAATCCCAATGTATCAAAAATCACCGGTGTCATCTGCGGCTATCGGGTCGAGGAAATTGAGGATGCTGTGGTACAAAAAGTGAGATTTCTGGACAAGCTCATTGACGAATTGGCCAGGGGGCGGACCATGGATAAGATACTAAGGTAATAAAATAAAGACATGGAATTTTTGGCTGCAGCCAATGTTATTAAGGGTCTGCAAAAAGCGGACCTCACCATGAGAGAGAAACTTGCCTCCGAAGGCAGACTTTCAAACGGTTATGATGCCGATATGGAAGCGTTGCACATCCACAATGCCCTGGTGCTGGAAAAAATCATTGATGAAATAGGTTATCCCACTGCTGCTAAGGTAGGAGCTGATGGTTCTGAGGCGGCCTGGCTGGTGATACAGCACTCAGTCAGTAAGCCCCGGTTTATGAAAAAATGTCTGAGGCTTTTGCAGATCGAGGTGTATAATGGTAACGGCAATCCTGTACATCTGGCTTATCTGAGCGACAGGATTGATGTGCTAGAAGACCGCCTGCAACAGTACGGTACTCAGTTTGACTGGGACGAAAACGGTGAAATGAAACCCTGCAAATATGGGGAAGATATGGATCTTATCGACCAACGAAGAGCTGCATTGGGCATGTATACTCTTGATGAGCAGACCAAGATAATTATTCGCCAAATTGCTGACGAAAACCAATCCCCGCCTTCTGAATTTGATAAACGAAAGTTAGAAATGGATTCCTGGAGGAAAAAAGTGGGATGGATAAGCTAAATATTATAAACAATGCAAACAACAGACAATAAAGATCAAGCAATCGTCATCTACCATGCAGGTATGGATGATGTAGTTGCTTTACAGTCAGTAGGACGAGCCACCTTTGTGGAGTCATTTTCCTCTGACAATACGCCCGCCAATATGGAAAAATATCTCGAAGTGGGATTTTCTATCGAAAAACTGACCCACGAACTGAAAAATAAAAGGTGTGGATTATATATGGCTGGGTGTCTGGGAAGAAAATAAAAAAGCCATAAATTTTTACACATCTTATGGATTTAAGGTTTTTGATAAGCACATTTTTATGCTGGGAGATGACCCGCAAACTGACATTATGATGAAGCTGGAACTGGAGCAGTATAAATAATTTTTCAGTTAATTTTATAAATCCAATAATCCTGTTTTGACGTAAAACTGGTTAGAGTAAAAAATCCAAAAAAGCCATAAAGAGTTAATTCTGACATAAATTTTAAGTTGATTTACATCTTTAATAATCTGATATTCAGACATGAATTTTAACCTCGAAAAATCTATCGAAATACTCCGAAGCACACCGGCAGTGATTAGGTCGATGCTGTCCGGTCTGTCAGACGACTGGATCTATGCCGACGAAGGCCTGGAAACATGGAGTCCTTACATAGTTGTGGGCCATTTAATCCATGGCGAAAAAACAGACTGGATACCGAGGATGGAGATCATCTTGGCAGAGGCTCAGGATAAAATATTTGTACCTTTTGATCGTTTTGCACAATTTGAAAATTCCAAAGGAAAAAGCCTCGCTGACCTCCTCGATGAATTTGAATTTCTCAGGCAAACAAATATCGACATTCTGGAGCAAAGACGGATTACGGACGACGACCTGCAAAAAACCGGAATTCATCCTGTTTTTGGGGCCGCTACGCTCGCACAACTATTGGCGACGTGGGTGGTGCATGACCTCAACCACATCTCTCAGATGGTACGAGTGATGGCAGGCCAATACCGCAACGAAACAGGTCCCTGGCGGGAATATCTTAGAATCATCCAATGATAATACACAACAACAAACTTTTTTATGAACAACGAAATCCTGGCTTACAACAACAAACAGACAGACGACGAAAAACCGATTTGTGATATTCTGGCAAAGACGATATCAGCGGCATTGCCCGACGCCGAAAATAAAATATGGCATGGCCATCCCGTCTGGTTTCTGGACGGAAACCCCATAGTCGGATACAGCAAGTTAAAATCGTGTGTCAGATTGCTTTTCTGGAGTGGTCAGTCCTTTGACGAACCAGCTCTCCAGAAGGAAGGAACTTTTATGGCGGCAGATGTGCGGTATACGTCCGAAGCACAAATCAATCCCGAGGACCTCGACAGATGGCTTATAAAGGCCAGGGATATACAGTGGGACTACAAAAATCTTGTAAAAAGGAAAGGTAAGCTGGAAAGGCTGAGATGAAACATTTTAATGGGTAAGGTGTTCGCCTGTTTATATATTTCCCATATATCGTATTAAAATGAAGATATTACTGACGGGGGTCACCGGTTATATAGGACGCAGGCTGCTGCCTGAGCTCCTGCAAAAGGGACACCACGTGGTTTGTTGTACCAGGGACAGATCCAGGTTTCGTACGCCCTTTGCAGGCAATGGTCAGATTACGGTAATTGAAGTGGATCTCACGGATGAGAAGACGTTTGATGCCATACCGGCAGATATCGATGTTGCATATTATTTGGTGCATTCCATGGCAGATACTGACAAGTATGAAGAACTGGAACTCATGTCTGCAAAAAACTTTGTCAAGGCCATGCTTAAAACAAGGGTACGGCAGGTGATTTACCTGAGCGGCATCGTCAATGAAGACAAGTTGTCAAAACACCTATTGTCACGAAAAAATGTGGAGGATGAGTTAAAAGGAGGCTCATATCATTTTACCTGCATCCGAGCCGGAATCATAGTAGGGTCGGGGAGTGCTTCGTTTGAAACTATCCGCGACCTGGTCGAAAAACTTCCTGTGATGATTGCTCCTAAGTGGCTTTTGACACGCTGCCAGCCTATTGGCGTCTCTGATGTCATAGCTGTATTGTCAGGAGTCCTGATGAACGAAAAAACCTTTGACAAAAGCTTTGATATCGGGTCAGAAGATATTCTGACCTATAAGGAAATGTTATTGGTTTATGCCGGGGTTCGAAAACTCAAAAGACGTATCTGGATTGTGCCCGTGATGACTCCTAAGCTATCTTCCTACTGGTTGTATTTTGTGACTTCGACCTCATATAAACTGGCAACAGCTCTGGTTGCAAGCATGAAGGTGGAAGTGGTGTGCAGGAACAACGACCTGCTGAAAATACTGGGCTTAAAACCGATTTCGTACGAAGAATCTATACGCAGAGCCTTCGATAAAGTGGAAAACAACGAAATCCTCTCCAGTTGGAAAGACGCTTATTCCAGCAGTGGAGGGAGGGACCATTTGTCAAAGCATATTTCCGTTCCCGAATTCGGATGCTTTAAAGACAGCCGTACCAGGGAAATTGTCAACAGGCAGGAATGTTTAGATAAAATTTGGAGCATAGGTGGTGAAACGGGATGGTACAGTGCCAACTGGATGTGGGAATTCCGGGGTTTTATGGACAAACTGGCAGGGGGAGTAGGACTACGTCGAGGCCGAAGGAATAAAACGGAACTGGCTGCAGGCGATGCCCTTGATTTCTGGAGAGTAATATATGCCGATAAACAGGAAGGACGACTTCTTTTATTTGCGGAAATGAAATTGCCCGGAGAAGCCTGGCTGGAATTCAGAATCATTAACAATAAGTTGACCCAGACTGCTACCTTCAGGCCTCTGGGACTTGCTGGAAGATTGTACTGGTTTTTGGTTTTGCCCTTCCATGGTATTATTTTCAGCGGCATGATAAAGGCTTTGACTTCTTCAGTCAAGAACTGATTGATGCCTACGGTATTACCAGTTGACCCACTAAATCCTTGAGGTGCGGTCCCTTAACAAATGGTCGGCAATCACAAGGGCGGCCATGGCCTCCACGATAGGCACAGCACGAGGCACCACACATGGGTCATGTCTTCCTTTGCCCTCGGCGACAGCCTGGTTGCCCCTATTGTCCACAGTTTCCTGGGCTCTGACGATAGTGGCCACCGGTTTAAATGCTACATTAAAATTTATTGGCATGCCATTGGAAATACCGCCCTGTATGCCACCGGAGTGATTGGTTTTTGTCTTTACCTGACCGGCTTCATTTTCAAAAACATCATTGTGTTCCGAGCCTTTCATGGTGATGCATCTGAAGCCTGATCCGTACTCAAAACCTTTGACTGCGTTGATGCTTAGCATCGCCTTGCCGAGGTCTGCATGTAGTTTGTCAAATACCGGAGCCCCAAGGCCCGGCGGACAACCGGTAATCAGGCAGCTGACCATACCACCGATGGTATCTCCCTGCTTTCGTACTTCCATGATAAGATCCTCCATTCGGACAGCAGTCTCAGAATGAGGACATCTGACCGGATTTGTTTCTGTTTTTTGTAGATCAATAGATATGTGTTCCGGAATACTGATGTCTCCCACCTGGCTCACCCAGGCTGTGATTTCAATGCCATACTGACGCAAAAAAGTTTTGGTTACGGCCCCTGCGGCTACTCTGGCTGCCGTTTCGCGGGCAGAAGACCGGCCACCACCTGCTGGGTCCCTGTGTCCGTATTTGGCATCATAGGTGTAATCTGCATGCGAAGGTCTATATATCCCGGCTATATGTTCATAGTCCCTGGACCGTTGATCAGTATTGGGAATAACAATACAGATAGGTGTACCTGTGGTTTTGCCTTCGAAGACACCTGATAATATTTCGAAGTTTTCGTCTTCTTTACGTTGTGTGACGAGGTGCGACTGTCCGGGTTTCCGGCGGGCCAGTTCCCGGCTTATAAACTCACTGTCGATTACCAGGCCGGCGGGACACCCGTCAATGATTACACCTATCGCCTTGCCGTGAGATTCGCCAAATGTGGTGATACGGAATATCTCTCCAAATGTATTAGCTGCCATAAGCCCAAAGGTAGTTAAAATGAAAAAGCCCGGAACATGTCCGGGCTTCTTATTTTATAAATCAATAATCATGACATATTATCTTGTGACGATAACAGACTTTGCTACAATGTTTTTGTCGTTGGAAACTCTGAGCATATAGTTGCCTGGTGTGAGGTCAGAAACCTGAAATACTGCGTTTCCATTCTGTATATTGCTGATGGTTCTTACCTGCTGACCCTTGATGTCAAAAAGGCTCATTTGTACATTTCCCTTAAGTGCATCGGTGTTGTAAGTTACGTTGAGAACA
>JAKQGD010000421.1 GCA_029573365.1 Bacteroidota bacterium
TTATGGAACATTTTCTAGGGCAAAATGACTTATGGTCACAGCTTACAGACAAGCACATGAGGCAGGGAGAATGGGGCGTTCTGGTCAATCTTCTCGGCCTTTTACTGGGCTTTGGTATCCTGGCAAAAATATTTGAAGACTCGGGGATTCCGGATCTTCTTCCCAGGTTTTTACCCGACGACTGGAAGGGTCCCGCTGTGCTGCTCATCTTCGTTTTTATTCTGTCTTCCTTTCTGGATAACATTGCAGCTGCTATGATCGGAGGCACCGTGGCACTAATCGTATTTAAGCATAAGGTACACCTCGGGTATATAGCAGGTATAGTGGGTGCAAGTAACGCGGGAGGCTCAGGAAGTATTGTAGGAGATACCACCACGACCATGATGTGGATCGATGGTGTTTCTGCTTACAATGTATTGCATGCCTATGTTGCAGCAATAGTCGCTCTAGCCATCATCACCTGGTTTGCCGCTCATCAGCAGGACAAATATCAAAGAATTCTGGCTGATCCTAAAAAAGGAGTTAAAATAGATTATGGCAGACTCCTCATAGTGGTAATGATTCTGGCTGGGGCAATACTCTCCAACATCTATTACGATATGCCTGCTCTCGGTGTCTGGGTGGCCATCCTTATAGGTGCCACTTTCAGGCCTATTCCGTGGCACGAAGTATCTGCCTCAATTATGGGTTCCATATTTTTGCTTTGCCTTGTGACTGCGGCCTCGCTCATGCCCGTCGAGACCCTGCCTAAAGCATCTTATCTGACAGCCTTTATTCTGGGTTTTGTATCAGCAGTATTTGACAATATCCCACTGACCAAGTTATGTCTGGAACAAGGACACTTTGACTGGGGTATGCTGGCTTATACTGTGGGGTTTGGAGGTTCCATGATCTGGTTTGGATCTTCTGCGGGTGTTGCCATTACAAACAAGTTTCCCGAAGGGCGTGACGTTTTGGGCTGGATAAAAAATGGCTGGCATGTAACCGTTGCATACATCATCGGCTTTTTTGCTTTATACCTCACCATGGGGTGGGAACCCGCCGACAACAAACTACATAAGGAACCTGCTTATAATTGCAAGGCTCAGGAATGTAAGGCCAGGGACGAATATAAAAATATGCCTCAGCCCGAAATTAATGCCCCACAGCATCAGTAAACCCGGGTGACCGTACAATATTTTTAAAAGCCTGAAAGTTTAATATTTCGTTAATTGTCTATTTTATGTTCATTAGTGCTTAAATTTGTTTTCTAATTCAATTTTTTAAAATAGAATTTGCCTTGAAGTTGCGATTGTGGATTCTTTTATTTGCCTTTGTTGCCGAGTTGGGGGCCATATATGGCATCCAAGACTACAACCAAGCCATAGACAGTGCTGTTCAGTCAAGCAATGATCAGGGAACATATATCCGAATAGAACCCGGTGTCAATGAAAGTCATTCTGACTTTTTACTCCCTGAGTTAGCCGAAGAAAACGAAATTAACGAAACAGACCATACTGAGGACGATCTTATTTCACATGGATTGCCTCAGTATTTTTTCTTTTCCGGAATAGAATATTTCCGTTCATTTAAACTCCCCTTTTCCGAAAGCGGGCCTGCAAACGGTCTCTCTTGTCCGTTGTTTGTTAGGTTTCATTGCTGGAAATTTCATCTTCTCTGACTAAAAAAATGACACGGGGAATAATATTCTTCCCTGTGTAGTATTTCTGTATTTGGGCTTGCTTATACAAGCTTATTCTATTATTCAATTCCAATAACTTTATGGACACTAAAAATAAACTGGTGTTGCCACAGGATGGCATTGCCGGACTTAAAGAAAATTTTACCTCCGATGCTATTTCCGGATTTATCGTCTTTTTACTCGCCTTGCCCTTAAGTCTGGGCATCGCCAAGGCGTCAGAATTTCCTCCCCTTATGGGTCTTGTGACTGCCATTGTGGGCGGTATGTTTGTCAGTCTGCTCGCAGGCAGCAGGCTTACGATCAAGGGACCTGCCGCCGGACTTATCGTCATTGTAGCCGGAGCTGTGACTGATTTTGGAGGAGGAGAAGCCGGATGGCACCTCGCTTTAGGGGCCATGCTGGCAGCTGCTGTAGTACAGATTGGATTTGGTCTGCTCAGGTTTGGCAAGATGGCCGACTTTTTTCCTCTTTCTGCTATTCATGGAATGCTGGCTGCGATAGGCATTATCATTATAGCCAAGCAACTGCCTATTCTCTTTAATGTTGACCCTGCTATGCTCAAGTGCAAAGGGCCGCTTACCCTGCTTATGGAAATGCCCTCCATCCTTTCACATATGGATGTGCGTGGTGCCATCATCGGTCTGATCAGTCTGGCTGTAATGATGGGATGGCCTTACCTCAAAAAAACATGGCCGGGTAAAATACCGGCACCCCTGATAGTACTTTTGATTGCTGTTCCTGCCGAATTGTGGATGGATTTCCAACATACTGAACCTTCTTATGCCCTGGTGCACGTGGGTGATCTGGTAAAAAATATCAAAATCAACGTTGCTTTTGCGGGAATAGAGCACATGGCCATTTTTATTAAATATGTTGTCATGTTTGCCCTGGTGGGTACTCTCGAATCCCTTCTAACTGTAAAGGCCATCGACCTCTTGGATCCTTTTAAACGTAAATCGGATTACAACAAAGACATCATCGCTGTCGGAGTCGGCAACAGCATCACTGCCATCCTCGGAGGGCTTCCCATGATTTCTGAGGTGGCCCGTAGTTCCGCCAATGTAAACAATGGAGCAAAGACCCGTTGGGCCAATTTTTTCCACGGATTTTTTATTCTTATGTTTGTGTTGCTTGCTTCCAGATATATAGAAATGATACCCAATGCCGCACTGGCAGCCATGCTCATTTCTGTAGGTATAAAACTTTCTCATCCTAAGGAATTTATACACACTTTCCAGATAGGCAAAGAGCAACTCGCCATTTTCCTGGTGACCATCTTCTTTACATTGTTTGAGGACCTGCTCGTTGGTATTTTTGCAGGTATCCTGCTAAAGGTCATCATACACCTGTTCAACGGGGCTCCGTTTTCTTCTTTGTTTAAGGCCCCTGTCGAAATTTCCTTTGAAGGTGATAAGTACCTGGTGGAAATAGACAAGGCAGCCCTGTTTACCAATTACATCGGTATAAAAAGCAGGCTGGAAAGCATCCCCCCGGGATTTGATGTGACCATTGACCTAAAAAATACAAAACTGACAGACCATACAGTCATGGAAAATCTGGTACATTTCAGGCATGATTATGAGGCAGTAGGCGGTACAGTTACCATCGTCGGCCTTGACAACCATACTCCTTTATCGAGACACAACTTGTCTGCAAAGAAGAAAAAATTAATAAAATGATGAAATATCACATCATTAACAGTTTTTTACTGCTTGCTCTGTCCTTTAACCCGGCCAGTGGCCAGTCTTTTAAAGAGGGTAAACTCATGATTGATGACTCAGGTGAGCATTATCTCAAACTTTCATTTGTTTCACAGTTCTGGGCAAGGACGGGAACCTACAATCCGGGCACATCGGTGTTTGGTTTTCCTTTTAACATCCAAAAAACTTAATTAAAATGGACCATAGGGAAAATATATTCAGAGAAGAGAATGTAATCCATCATCTAAAACATTTTCTGCCTTCTCAGGCTCCTCTCAAAGACTTTATACATCACAATACATTGCACGCCTTTCAGGACAGGAAATTTTACACCGCCTTGAATGAAGCAAGCACTATTTTTGGTTATAAAACAAGTCTTTCTCTAGCCGAATACCGTGATCTGTATGCTAAAGGCAGGATCAGAGACGAAATCATCGATAAGGTGCTTTCTGAAAAAAAGCCAGAAAATCCCGGCGAGTGGAAGATAAAGTTGATTGACGGCCATTACAAGGATTCCTTTGCCGGGAGGCGTAGTCACCTAAGAAACAACTGGAAAGATCTATACAATATCGACCTCGACTTGGCTATACAGCCGTTTATATTCAGGTTTTTGTGCAGTTATCTCGACCAGGGTGTAGCCATCTGGGGTTTTCCGGTATGGAACAAAGGATTTCTGACCACCGTCCGGGAAATGGAAAGAAACACCTACACCAGTTTCTTTAAAACCGCCCGTGCCCGGAAATTGCTTATGGATCGCAGGTGTGAGATTTCAGATTTGCTTAAGATTCTTGTTGGTGACGAGACATTATACGAGCATTACCTTTTTGACCAGCAGTTTTCGCATCCGGGTTGGTCAGGCATGGTTTCGGTGCTGGAAGACAATCCGGGCTCATTGCTGGACCAACGCAGGATTACACTCCAGGAATTTATCATCTTCGAGCTGCTTCTGGAAATAGACACACTCGACAACAAATTTGGCGAAAACTGGATTCCCCTGGCCATTAGGTTGAAAAAGAAACCTGAACACTTGTTTGGTCCGGTGCCGTTTACCGAATACCGGGACGTGCTGTATCTGTGGCAGGATGCCTATGAGTGGAGTTATTATGATCAGGTGCTTTCGGGCATTTCCGCCGGCCCTGTCCATGCTTCCGGAGGCGGTGACCACAGCTTCCAGGCTTTGTTTTGTATCGATGACCGCGAATGTTCTCTTAGGCGATATGTGGAAGACGAAGATCCCGGGGCACAGACCTTTGGAACACCCGGATTTTTTGGGGTAGAGTTTTACTACAAGCCCATGGATGGTAAATTTACCATGAAGGTCTGTCCTGCTCCGGTCAACCCCAAATATATAATCAAGGAGGTCTCAAACAACAGAAAAAATAATAAAAACTTCCATTTTTCTGAACACACTCATTCGCTGGTGCTGGGCTGGCTGGTGACGCACACCATTGGTTTTTGGTCAGCCATCAGGCTGTTTATCAATATTTTTACACCCCGGCTCAGTCCCGCCACCACCTTGTCATTTAGGCACATGGATAAGTTTTCCAGGCTTTCGGTCGAAAACTCCGGTGACCTCGAAAAGGAAGATGGTATGCAGATAGGCTTTACTGTCCCGGAAATGGCAGACCGTGTAGAAGGCCTTCTTAAAAGTATAGGATTGGTTGATAACTTTACTCCCATTATCTATGCCATAGGCCACGGA
>JAKQGD010000436.1 GCA_029573365.1 Bacteroidota bacterium
ATGCACAATCACCAAATCGGTAAAAAAATATATGAAGGCTATTCATCTTGTCCGCTTGTGACAGGATACGGCAAAATGGTGCTTGCAGAATTCAATTATAAAAATGAGTTCACACCCGATTCAAAACTTAAGCAGATGCTCATTATGGATAGCAGTAAGGAAGACTGGAGGCTCTGGATGCTCAAAAAATATGGTCTTCCTTACCTTTACTGGACAAAAATGATGAAAGGCGTTGACGTCTGATTACCATTTATAATCCCCAATACAAAACAAAAAAGCCGAAGTGTAAATACACCCCGGCTTTTTATTTGTGTCAGTGTAAAACTGTCAGATCTTGGTAAACTTATGTGCAAACAGGCCATCCTTGGTTTTTACATTAAGGAAGTACATGCCTGAAGGCAGCTGGGCTACATTGATAAAATTGGTGTTTTTAGCTATCTTGCCCATGGTTGCACCCATAAGATTGGTCACAAACACCTCGTACTCTGTACCCGACTTGATATTCATGTCGATGTTAAGGATATCAGTTACCGGATTAGGGAAGACATTAAGGTTTTCAACAAAATCCTGCTCCTCAAGTCCTGAAACAATACTCGCGGCAGCAAATACTTTTACGGATGAAGGAGTACTTCCGACACTGGCACTAAGGAAATAATATTCATTCCTCAGTTTTCCTTTGAGCAAAGTACCATTTGAGGAATAAAACTCTACTCCCGGTACAGGGTGATTTGATGAATTAAATGCCGTCATACCATCGCCATATGAATCATTAATTGTCAATGTCAGACAGTTGATGTCTATATTGGTTATGTCTATTTCGTATTCGTGGGTAGTTACAGCATCAGGGCCTCCACCTCCAAACTGGTCTTCATTTCCTTCAGCATACTGAACCGTTTTAAGAGTTCTGTTCTTATTGTCCTTAAGAGTCCATGAAGTCTCTCCGGGATAAAAGTCAGTGGTAAACTTAACGATAAGTTTCTTTTCTTCTGCCAAAGGCTTTACGTATGTAGCCGACAAGTTGCTAAGAGCATCGTCCTCATCTGCCACACCGTCGATGCCTGTGATATTAACTTCGATATCCGTAGGCTCAGTCAAGGACTTATTGCCAAAGCTGATTTCTGTTTCCTGAAACACACCTACAGTCTTGGCAAAGGTGGCAAGGGTAGCCTCTCCGTTGAGCACAAGTTCAGCATCAATTGATGTGATTCCAGTAGTACCCATGTTGATCACCTTAGGCTTTTGGTTAAAGATTGCTGTTGAACAGAAAGTCCTGTCCTCCAGAGTATTGCTAAAGATAAGGTCTTTGGCGGCAGTAGGAATCATTGCTTTTGCCCAAACTTCGTCATTGTACCTGTAATCACCCATTTCCATGACAGTTCTGTCCGGTCTGATGACATACAGAGTAGGGAAAAAGGCTATGTTTAGAATGGTGTTAAAAGAATGGCTGTTAATAATACTGTAATCTACGCCTTCTGTCCAGTCACCCAATGATGAAGGAACAGTGCTGGTTGCGGCAACAGCCTGATACAAGTGTCCCTCAGGTGTGCGTGAATCACCTTCGATCCCATATACCCTGATCTGGTTAGTGCCATCAGGTCCATATTGTGCGTTTAAGTTTTCCAAATACTTTGTTCCATGAAAACTCCAGCAGGGTTCGCACCAGGTAGCAAATACGTCAATGACAACCGTTTTTCCGGCATCAAGATCAGCAAAGATATCCACAGCTTTTCCATTAATATCTGTGGTGACTATGTTTCCGGTCAGCTTGTCTCCAGAAACAATCTGGGCACTCAAAACCGAAGACATGAATAAAACAATAGCGAAGAGTAAAGAATACTTCATTTGTAAGATTTGTGAGTTAACAAAAAGGGTCAAATTTAATTTTAATCAGATAATAATCCAACTAAAACTTTATAAAATGTCTTGATAAAGACAGTATTTTTTTTGTAGATTAATTAAACCTATCTGAGCAAATTAAAATTACCTACATCCAGCTTTTCTTCAGCATTGCATTGATATCTGATTCTGTATAGGTACATGCCTGTTCCCAAAGGTGAGCCGTTTTTTGTACCATCCCATTGTCCTGCTATTTCATTTGTTTCCCATACTTTTTCGCCCCAGCGGTCATAGATTTCAAAAGATTCTAGGGATTCCGGTAAAAAAGTATTGCTTATGCCAAACAGGTCATTAAGTCCGTCGTTGTTTGGTGTAAAAGCCTTGGGCAACAGTAACCGATCACAATCAAGGCTGTCCTTGTCCGCTATAAATATGGTAACACTGTCAGTACTGGTGCAATTGCCGTTTCCTAGTGTTAGAATATAGGTCGTGGTCTCGTCCGGTGTTGCAGTTGGACTCAATTTGTCCGCATCATCCAGTGTAGCTGCCGGAGTCCATGCAATCCCGGAAGCACAGCTTTGGCCTGCATCCAGCACTATGGATTGCCCTTTGAAAATGGTTGTATTAGGTGTTATGATACGATCAGGATAATTAAATATGTTCGCTATTTCAATATCAGAAAGTGCTCTGTCATATAGGGCAATCTCGTCAATAAGGCCGCGGTACTTCACAGCCTGCCCGGAAGTACATGGACTGTCTGCAAACTTTAGATTTGCCAGTTTGGTAAATACAATGTTTTCCCTGGCTATTATTTTTTTAACCAGACTGTTGTCAAAATAAACCCTGTATTCCAGATTAAACTTGACCAAGGTAAACCTGTGCCAGCACTTTGAATTGTCAGGTTTTGCTTTGGCAGTATGGTAGTTGTTTACGTCACTACCGATTTCAAATACATATTC
>JAKQGD010000442.1 GCA_029573365.1 Bacteroidota bacterium
TCCTGAAAAAACACTTCAAAAGGGGTCAGATTCAACACTTTTTTATCAGATATCACCTGTCCAAAATCCGGAATAAGGGTCATATCAAGTGTAAAGCCGTCATTTATTCCATATTTAAGGTCCAGTCCAGCACTGTAGGCATTGGAAGCTGACACCTTGTCGCCTGTACTGTTGGGATCATATGTGGTATTAAGATAGCCTGAAACGTATGGCGTCAGCGAAAGCCTGATGGGTGATTTGATGTTTTTAATGCCTGTAACCAGCCCTGATTGTTGTACCCATCCGTTTATGGTAGGATCTATGGGCGACCAGAAAGAAGTCTCCCTGAATCGCCGGATTTCCCGACCAAACTGCACCTTCCATTCCTGTTCCGCATTGGACGGAAACCTGAGTGCCGAGTAAGGTATCCTGATCTCTGCCACCCATCCCTGGTCGTCTATGCTGACGGCACTTTCCCATATGGCATTCCAGTTTGTGTCATCTTCGTTATTAGTGACTATGGATTCCAGCTGTATACCTGATGCTGTCACATAAAACATAAATCCATTCAGTCCACTTTTATAGCTATCGATAAGAACTCCGAAATTATCGGCATTGCCTATATTGTCCCTGAGTGACATTTCGTGCAGGATCTTGTCCGGCTCAGAGTCATACATCCTGGCACCTATATAAATGGCATTGTTGTCATACAGGAAAGCTACCTCTGTGTTGAAAACGCTTGGCTTACCTGGTGTGGGTTCTGTTTGTACGAATGATGTGGCTTTTTCTGCTGCGGCCCAGATATCCTCAATCAGTTTGCCATCGATAGATATATTTTTTATAAGTCTGAAAGCTGCCATCGACCTTAACGTATCGTTGCTCGTATTGGCCATCACTGACCCACAAGCCATCAAACATAAAATCACTAAGATTGAAACTCCCTTCATCAACATACAAACTTAAAAAATGACAAAATTATCAAATTTATCCACGACCATAAGACAGGTCGACTCAGTAAAGGCATGTTATTAGTCAAACATAGCAATTTTATCGACCAAATAATGAAACAACTTTTACATACAACCCGGCCTGTATAACTTTTATTTTAATTGCGTCTAATAATTAGGGAACAAATATGGCTGCCAATGATTTATTATCAATATTTGCATAATGAAAAAGTATCCACTGATATTGAAGACAATTAGTATAAACATATTTGGTCTGAGCATATTATTGGTTGCCAATATTGGCAAGGCTCAAAACTGCAACTTCA
Organism: Bacteroidota bacterium; assembly: GCA_029573365.1. Lineage (GTDB taxonomy): Bacteria > Bacteroidota > Bacteroidia > Chitinophagales > Saprospiraceae > OLB9. The sequence goes on from JAKQGD010000442.1 coordinate 1,253, forward strand.
GTGTAGCTTTGCCTGAGGATATTACGATATGTGAAGAGTCAGAAATAAATGTAGTTGCCGATATCACAGGCAATTACAAAGATTTCAACTGGTCCGCTGACACAGGTGACAACCTGCCGTATTTGCTCGATTTTGACATTAAATTAAACTATTCTGCTTCTTTTACTCTGGAAGTCATTGCTGACCCCGTGACAAACCTTATTTCTAATGGAAATTTTTCGGAAGGCAATGTGGGTTTCACGACACAATATTCGCATAGAAACGATCTGCCTTTTTTCAATCAGGAGTTATGGAACGCGGGCACATACAGCATTGTAAACAATCCTCTTAATGTGCATTCTGGATTTTATGGCTGTAGTGATCATACTGGCGGCGGCAGAATGATGGTGATAAACGGGGCACCGGCGTTGCAAAAAGTTTGGTGTCAGACTATAAATGTGACTCCGCAGACCGATTACATTTTTCAGGCATTTGCGGCATCCGTGCACCCAAACTCTCCTGCCATCCTTCAGTTTTCTATCAATGATACATTGATTGGCGAACCTCTAAGACTACCTTCTTCAACATGTCAGTGGAGAGAATTTTATGTAACCTGGCATTCAAATACAAGCACAAATGCCAATATCTGTATAGTAAATCAAAATACTTCCGGCAGCGGAAATGATTTTGCGATTGATGATATATTTTTTGGGCCCGTCTGCAAATACCGAGACACATTTCATGTCACATATGGTGGTTTTGAGGTGGTTCAAACGTCTGTACCCGACAGCATCAGTTGTTTAACTCCGGAGGTAATGCTCGTACCTGGGGTAACCGATACCATGTGGGATTATCATTTTAATTGGACAAGTATTGATGGCCGCATGCTTTCACCTGCAGACAGCACAGTCATGATAGCCGGAAAATCAGGTGCCTACCTCGTGGAAGTGGAAAACGATGCCGGTTGTAAGGAAGAATTGTCGTTTGTAGTCAGGGGAGATACGACCAAGCCCGTTTTGTTGATTTCAGGTCGGGACACCATTGATTGTCTGGATACTTCCTCGGTATTGACCGTAGTGACGGCCCAGATGTTAAGTGATTACGTCTGGACGATGGCTGGCGATACCATGGCCGTGGGCACCTCAGTAGAAATATCCACACCGGGTACGTACATTGCCGAAGCCACAGGTGCAAATTTCTGCAAAGGAAGGGATACCATACAGATTCATTATAAAGACGTAAACATTGATTTTGAGATTAGCGGAGTAAACGATCTGGGCTGTAAAAACCCTTCCGCCATTGTTACCTTGCTGCCTTTGTCCAGATTGGACAGCATATTGTGGAATTCTGATAATACGGCATATACCTCACTCCTTGGAGACACAATAATTATAAACAAGCCCGGTACCTATCATTTTGTAAGCAGGGCCGGTGATAATTGTATGAGGCATGACAGTATTGTGATAGGCCAGACCGATACGACACCACCTTCATTTGCACTTTCGGCCGGGGATATAACTTGCCTTGAGAAAGAGGCTGTAATAAGGATCGACGGTCAGCCTGATATTTTATATTACTTTGACGATGCATCGGTTGTTAGCCCTGTGACCGTTTCACAGCCCGGAACCTATTACATAACAGGAGTTAATGGCCTGGGGTGTGATACCACCATTGCTATCACCATCGATAAACATACTGACAAACCTCAGATTTCGGTTGACACACTTAAAATCTCCTGCAAAAAACCCAATCAATGGCTTTTTAACCATTATAAAGATACGGCAGTCAGTCATATGTGGATCGTTGACGGAGACAAGATGGCACAGGATAGTCTTTTTGCGGGTGATAGCGACAGAATAGATCTGGTGGCCACAAATCAGTATGGCTGCTCAGACTCCATTGGTGTCCACATCTTTAGATCATTTAAACAACCCGACATCAACATTACCGGTGATACGACTCTAAGCTGCAGGGATTCAATTGTTACATTTATAGCTGACATTGGGCAGCATGTGACCTCTACGTGGTATTTTGGAGTCATAGACAGTTCATTCCAGCGTAGCATAACAACAGCAGCTGAGGGCAACTATTTACTGGTGGCCTTTGATACCCTCAATGGCTGTACAAACAACAGAATGGTGGCAGTAAGCAGGTTGCCGGTCATCGAAGAGGTCAGTTATACCCTCCAGCAGCCTGCCTGCCCTGGAGAAAAAGCCTTGTTAGGGCCTCTAAACATCACAGGTGGCAACCCATCGTTTGAGCAATTTATAAACGGTCAGAAAACAGAGTCCGGCACCATTGAACTTGATTTCGGCATAAATACCATTTCTGTCGAGGATACCCAGGGGTGCAGCTACTCATTTAGTATTCAAATTGAAAAACCGGATCAGATTATAATTGAGGCAGGCAGAGATACCATAATCAGTTTTGGTGACAGTCTCAGACTGGAAGGTATGGCCAATGTGTCTGATGAGGAAATTATGTCTGTGTCATGGACACCAGCATTATCGCTGAAATGTCCTTTCTGTCTGGAAACGCTGGCAGTGCCGGATAGTACAACTTTATTTGTCATAACACTTGAGACAAAGGATGGCTGTATTTCCAGGGATTCAATTTTAGTTACGGTAAAGCAACAAAAAGGAGTTAATGCTCCAAACATCATGGTAACTGGAAACGGACCTAATGGGAGGTTTACCCTTTATCCTAAAAAGAGTTATATAAAAACCATAAAATATTTGCGGATCTTTGACCGGTGGGGCAGTCTGGTGTATGAAAGCCTGGATTTCCCACCTGCACAGCCCGACCTCGGCTGGGACGGTACCTCAAAAGGGAAACAGCTGCAAAGTGGTGTCTATATCTGGGTAGCTGAGGTGCTTTACATTGACGGTAGCTCTACTGTCGAAAAAGGGGATATTACACTGGTTAAATAGGGGGCAGTATATTTCGGGCCTCAAATGCCAATAATGGTGAGACCATATATAATAATTTATGCCATTTCACCTTACCTTTGCCACACTTATCAAATATAGCATTATATGTACAGGAGTCATAACTGTGGTGAACTTAGGATTGGAGATACAGGCAAGGTCGTCACGATAGCCGGTTGGGTGCAAAAAGGAAGAGATCTCGGAGGACTTACTTTTGTGGATGTCAGGGACAGGTATGGGGTTACTCAGCTAGTTTTTAACATGGATGAGAACCCGACCCTTTGCGAAAAAGCAAGAAAACTAGGCCGCGAATTTGTGATTCAGGCCACAGGAAAGGTCAGAGAGAGAAGCAGCAAAAACCCCAACAGGTCTACTGGCGACATAGAGATTGATGTAGAAAACCTTATAATCCTCAATGAGTCCAAGGTGCCTCCTTTTACCATAGAAGATGACACCGACGGTGGAGATGACCTGCGTATGAAATACCGGTACCTGGATATTCGGAGGACGCCGGTTCAGAACAACATAGTTTTCCGGTCAAAACTGGCTCTCGAGACAAGAAAGTACCTCGACAGTCAGAATTTTGTGGAGGTCGAAACACCTTTTCTGATCAAAAGTACACCGGAAGGTGCCCGGGATTTTGTTGTGCCCAGCAGGCTCAACCAGGGGCAATTTTACGCGTTGCCACAGTCACCCCAGACCTTTAAGCAGATTCTTATGGTGGCTGGTATTGATAAGTATTTTCAGATTGTCAAATGTTTCAGGGATGAAGACCTGCGGGCCGACCGTCAGCCCGAATTTACTCAGATAGACTGTGAGATGTCATATGTGCACATTGATGATATCCTGCATACCTTCGAAGGACTGGTAAAACATCTCTTCCGCCATACTTTGGGCATAGAACTGGGAGATTTTCCACGTATGTCATACGACGATGCCATGAGACTGTATGGCTCTGACAAGCCAGACCTAAGGTTTGGAATGCAGTTTGTCGGCCTCAATGATGTGGCCAAAGGCCGTGGATTCAGTGTTTTTGATGATGCAGATCTGGTTGTAGGCATATGTGCAAAAGGTATAGCGGAGACCTACAGCAATAAGGATATGAAAGACCTGACAGAATGGCTTCAAAGACCACAGATAGGTGCCAAGGGTCTGATTTACGTAAAGTACCAGGAAGACGGCTCCATCAAGTCTACTGTAGGAAAGTTTTTTACCGATGACGATCTGAAAGCATGGGGCGAAAAATTCGGTGCTGAAAAAGGGGATGTTCTCCTTATCCTCTGTGGCGAGGAAGAAAAAACCCGCAAACAACTCAATGAACTGAGGCTGGAGATGGGCCGGAGACTCGGTCTGATGAAGCCGGGCGTATTTGCTCCTCTTTGGGTTCTTGATTTCCCTCTACTGGAGTGGGATGAAGAGGCGGGCAGGTTTCACGCGATGCACCATCCGTTTACTTCCCCTAAAAAAGCCGATATTGAGCGAATGCTCACCGGAGACCATGAAACCATGAAAAGCCTGAGAGCTGATGCTTATGATATGGTTATAAACGGTGCAGAGATAGGTGGAGGATCCATACGTATACACGACCGTGCCCTGCAGTCCAGGAATTTCGACCTTCTTGGATTCAGCAAGGAGGAGGCAGAGGCCCAGTTTGGCTTCCTGCTCGGAGCTTTCGAATACGGTGCCCCACCACATGGGGGCCTTGCCTTCGGCTTTGATCGGCTTTGTGCTGTGATGAATGGCCAGTCGTCTATCAGAGACTTTATTGCCTTCCCCAAAAACAATCAGGGCAGGGATATGATGATTGACGCTCCATCACCTATCCACAATGAGCAGCTCAAAGAGTTATGCCTTCAGATCAAAATTGAAAAAATGTAGGATTCGTACCTTTGACGCTTAATCCTCGAGGGTTACGCGTGTATCATCATTGAGGTATTCGTCCAGACGCATCAGAGGTATGGAGACATAAAAGTCTGTACCTGTACCCGGACGTGTATTGAAGTAGATGCGGCCGTTAAATGATTCGATCATATTGGCTGATATAGCCAACCCTAGTCCTGTACCGGAAGATTTTGTAGTAAAATTAGGTGTAAAGACCTTGTCTTTCATATGGTCAGGAATGCCGGTTCCATTGTCAGATACACGAATAACAGCATCATTTGACTGTCTGCTAAGTTCTATTTCTATCTTTCCACGGCGGTTGTCGGGTATGGCCTGGATGGCATTTTTAAGCAAGTTGTTGAGGATGCGTACCAGGTGGTTCTTGTCGGCAAAGACATAAAGTTCGTCTATAGGCTCGATCATACTTATGTCCATGTCTTCCCGCTTTCTGAAAAGGTCATGGATGGTCTCCACGATCTCATTGAGCACCACCTTTTCGTTTGTAGCCTGCGGCATTGCTGCAAAATTTGAAAACTCACTGGCTATCTGAGACAGGTTGTCTATCTGCTCTATCAGGGTTGATGATATCCTGGGTATCATGTCACCCGCCCGCTCAGGTTGTTCCCTGGCTGCCTTTTCCAGATATTGTATACTCAGCTTCATGGGAGTGAGGGGGTTTTTGATCTCGTG
>JAKQGD010000651.1 GCA_029573365.1 Bacteroidota bacterium
CGCGGCCTGCCTTGAGAAACAGGGGTGCTATTTTAATGGCCTGACCCTCGGCAAACCTGTAAAGGATGATAAAAACAATGCCGTACCAAATATATTTCTTTTGGAAAAAGGTGGTCACTACATTTCCTAGCCTGTCAAAACCCTCCTTTAATGTGACAGGTTCTGCCTTGCTCTGGTCTGCCGGCAGCATCCAGGTGTGATAAATACCTATGCACAGCATGATGACACCATAGAGGCCCATGACTATCATCCACGCTTTACTGACGCCCTGTGATTTCTCGAGTTCGCCGGCGAGCCATACGAGTGCTCCGCTGGAAAATATCTTTGCCAGGTTGTAGGCAGCTCCCTGCCATCCTACATATTTGGCTTGTCTTTTTGCATCCAGGACATTGAGATAAACACCATCTACGGCCATGTCATGGGTGGCACCCATAAGTGCGATGACAGCTAGTACGGCTATGCTTACCGCAAAAAAATCTGGCAATGCCAACGAAAGAGCTACGAGCCCAAACAAAAGTCCTATGGTGATTTGTGTAAATACGGCAAAAAACTTCTTGGTGCGGTACAACTCCAGAAAAGGCCCCCAAAGCGGCTTTAATGTCCACGGCAGCATGATCAGTGAGGTCCAGAAAGCTATCCTGGTATCTGAGATGCCCATATTTTTAAACATCAGGGCCGAAGCAGAAGCGATGGCCACAAAAGGCAGTCCCTGGGCAAAGTAGGCACTAAGTACCCACGTCAGTGGATTGGAGGACCTGTGATCTTTATTCATCTTACAGTATTGTCAGTTAATGATGATTTCGTCTATAAACAACCAGGACTTTTCGCCGGCACCGGGATTCCCGGCAGGGATAGCACCTGCATTTTTTACTATAAATTTCATGTACCGGGCCTTTGCCTCAGACAAAGCAACTTCCACAGGCTGTATTCTGGAGGCTGTGTTACGCATACTGATGTTTGCAGCTTCCTGCCACACGGACCTGTCATTGGACAACAAAATCCTGACCCCTGATGGCGAGTATATCCAGGACCCGGGCTCATGGTAAAACCTGAATGTAACTTTGGTGAGTTTTTGCTCTTTGCCAAAATCATATACCCCCGATGCGTCAGGACCCTGCCAGCCAAGCCATTCGGGATGACTGAATTTGTTTACGGGGCCGGTGATGCCATTGTTAAGACTTGCTGCCCCTAATCCTGAATATTTTGCTGCCGGCAAAGAGTCAAGAGTAAGAGTGGCTCCTGTTCCCAGGTGTGCATTTGCTTCTATCAGGCAAGGTCTGTCAGGTATGTCTTTTTTGTTTACTTTGAAGGAATATTTTCCGCTACCGGCCAGCGTAAATGGCTCTCCGGAAGAGATGCTGCCTGTTCTGTTGCCATTTTTTTCCACCGTGATACTTGTCCCCTTTGGGACAGAAAAAGAAACCTTGACAGGATGGCCATTGCCTCCGCTGACCACAGGATGGAGGTCATACACATGGTTGGCTACATTGGCCCCCTTTTTATTCCAATATCTGCTATGGACGAGAAACCTGTTAAGAAAATCATCGTAATCGGCGTTGTTGCCCCATAGGGCCTCAGCCATGGCCATGCCTCGTGCAAAAGCCATGTATTCCACCTTTGAAAAATCAGGAATATATTCTGTCCATACGTTGGCCTGACCACCAATGATAAATTTGGTCTTGCCGGCTTCCAGCTCGGCAGGCACAGGCTCCCAATGGTACACTTTTTCGAGGGTAGTGAGACCACCTATGGCCAGAGGTTCGTCAGGTGACGCAGACTGGTAGTGGTCAAAATAACAGTGTGTGCCGGGGGTCATAATCACATCATGGTCCTCCCGGGCTGCGGCAAGTCCTCCTTCGATACCCCGCCAAGACATAACAGTGGCATTGGGAGCCAGCCCTCCTTCCAGGATTTCATCCCAGCCGATGATCTGCCTGCCATGAGCATTGATGTATTGTTCCATCCTGGAGATAAAATAACTTTGCAGACCTTCCTCATTTTTCAGATTTTTCTCCCTGATCAGGTTCTGACAAAAAAGGCTGTTTTTCCAGGCTTCCTTGGGACATTCGTCACCACCTATGTGGATGTATTTTCCCGGAAACAACGTCATGACTTCGTCCAGTACATCTTCGAGAAATGAAAAGGTAAATTCCGTCGGACAATACACATCTTCAAAAACGCCCCACTTTGTGGCCACTTCATAAGGGGGTTGTTCAGGGACCTCGCCGCCTGCTGTGGCACTTCCTTGCGGGCCCTTTGACCGGTCGAGTCTGCAACCCAACTC
>JAKQGD010000475.1 GCA_029573365.1 Bacteroidota bacterium
TTTAGATTATTTTTTGAAAATAAGCAGGAAAAATTTTCGTTTTTCTTGCCAAGAACCTGGTAAAATGGATAATTTTATCAGGTTTTGTTTTATCAATGATAATTGGTCTCACGGGGAGCCCATCACAAATTAATTAAAAACAACAAAATACCCTGCGATATGGAAGCATTGTCATCAAACTATAAGAATCATCTGGACCAGATAAAACAAGCTCTGCTGCACTCAGACATTCTGGCATTTTACCTTGAGGAGGAGTCAGATACAGCATACAAACAGATGGTTGACGCCTTTGAGCCTGCCATTCTAGAGTTGTTCCAGGTGGTGGCAGACAGGGACCCTCTGCAGTTGATATCATTGGAGGAAACTTTGCTTGACCCGGAACTGGAAGGACTCTTCTTGCCTAAGATTCTTGGCTTTTCAGTTTTAAGGGGAGAAATCGACGAACATTACAAATACAAAAGGCCACAAGATCACTTCCGTAAAATCCTCAATGCCATATGTGAGTCATCCAATTTTGAGTTTATCAGATTAAGAATAGGTCAAACAGTACAGATTGGTTTTGCTTTGAGCAGCGATATCTGGCTGACAAACCTTCTGGAACAAATAACCAATAAAAAGGTAAAATCTTTCCTCCTGACTCAGAAAATCGACAAGTACCGAGATCTGGACCATCGCAAAGCAGGATATGACAATTATCTGAGTCAGTTTAAAAACCAGAATTTCCTTACGGCCAATTTTCCTGAAAACATCACGGAACTGACCGTAACAGGCTCCAGCCTCATCCGCTTTTTGGAATATCGTGCAGATAGGCGATTTAACAACGCCAGCCTGCTGCCTCATATCGACAAGCTGATAGCAAACCAGTCGCTGCATTCTGAACCTAACTTCCTCGAAGTTATCATGTTGGTAGGTATGTTTTTTGATGTAAGTGATAAATCCAAGGAAACTATTTCAGGTATTTTTGATAAGTTAAGGGGAGGCGATAACGGTTTTGATGCCCTGTATTTCGAGCATCTGCTGAGCCTTTATGGCAGTGGGGTGGAAATCACACCTGATGCCGACAAACGAATGTCAAAAATTATTAATAAAAAAATAAAAGATGGAGTCTCGGAGTACTACACTTTGATGGACGTTGTACACACCAAAGGTTATGTACACGAAGATACCATCGCCGCTGTCAAGGAATATTATGACAGGCATAAAGGACTTAGTCTCGAAAACGAGTGCCTTAGGGAAGGAATTTATGGCTATTGCGAAAGTTTCCTCAAAAACCTGGATACCGACAGCTACCACGAG
>JAKQGD010000479.1 GCA_029573365.1 Bacteroidota bacterium
GGCAAAGATTGTAAAATTTAATTATCCTACCGAAGATTAACGGCTAAATTAATTAATTAGTGTATCGAAATCTCCTTCTGGCAATTAGTGTTTTACTTTAAAACCCGGTGGGTCCGGTCTCATTGAGTGTATCCAGGATGCACTGAGCTACGTCTTCGGGGCCTGGTTTGGTAAAGTAGTCGCCGTCCGTTCCAAAAGGTGTCCGGTGCGAAGCAGCACTGAGGCATACCGGCTTGGAGTCCAGGTACTGGTAAGCATTCCATTTTTCGAGTACCTCCTTCATCATGTATGCAGTGCCACCTCCCGGCACATCTTCATCTACAAAGATGACTCTGCTTGTCTTTTTGATGGAATTGGCAATGACTCCTTCCAGGTCAAAAGGCAGAAGGGTCTGCACATCTATCAGTTCTACAGAAATGTTAAATCCATTGAGCATTTCTATGCCTTTCTGCACCTCCCTGAGAGTGGATCCATAGCTGACGACAGTGATGTCGGTGCCTGTTTGCAGAATTTCGGGCGAACCCAGAGGAACAGTGAATTCGAGTAGGTTTTCAGGCAGTTTTTCCTTGAGTCTGTAGCCGTTGAGACATTCTACTATGATGCCTGTGTCGTCAGATTTCAGGAGTGTGTTGTACATGCCTACAGCCTGCACCATATTGCGGGGTACACACAGATACATGCCTTGCATGGCATTGATTATCATGCCCATGGGCGATCCCGCATGCCAGATGCCTTCCAGTCTGTGTCCTCTTGTTCGTATGATGGCAGGTGCCCTTTGTATTCCGTTTGATCTCCACCTAAGTGTTGCCAGGTCATCTGTGAGTGCCGAAAAACTGTAAGCCATATAATCCAGATACTGTATCTCTGCTATCGGTCTGAGCCCACGCATGGCTGTGCCTATGGCCTGGCCTATGATGGTCCACTCCCTGATTCCGGTGTCAAATATGCGTCCTTCGCCGTATTTTGCCTGCAGTCCTGCAAATCCCTGATTTACGTCACCGATCTGACCCACATCCTCACCAAAGGCGATTACATTGGGCTTATATGAAAACAACTGGTCAAAATAAGTATTGAGTACCTGAAATCCGCTTACCACCTGCGGGTTTAATCCATATTTTGCCGGCGTTACCGCTACGTCTAAGGCCGAATACTTGTTGTCGCTGTACAAATTTGAGCTGTACCTGCCTCGTCCGTCTGCCAGATTTTCGCTGACAAACCGGTCCAGCTTTTCCACAGAAAGGCCATTGAGCCTCA
>JAKQGD010000480.1 GCA_029573365.1 Bacteroidota bacterium
GTATGCCGTCCTATATGAAAACGGAATATTTTATTCAGGTAATCAACAGGGACTCTACTGGGGAAGGCCCCAAAAAGATGAGCTGATTCCCATCTGTCTTGATCCCGATCTGGAGACGGTATCCGTCAATTTTATCCGCAAAACCTCTGACGGTCTTTTGTGGGTATCTACTGAGGGAAATGGGGTATTTGTGCTTAGAAACAAAGAAACGATAAAACACTTTTATGGCGAACTGCTGGATGGGAATATTCACTCACTTAAGATTGACGAAAAGGACCAGGTGTGGATTGCCACAAAAAATGGTGTTAATAAGATAGTTTATGAAAAAAATGACCAATTTACCGTAAAGAAATACACAAGTTTTCATGGGCTGCCATCAGATTATGTCAATGATGTCTACTGTTATAATGATACTCTTTACGCTGCTACTGATGAGGGCCTTGTGAGAATGGATATGAAGGAAATAGACAGAACTGATTTCAACCAGGCTCCTCCGGTATACCTTAACCGCATTGTGCTCAGAGAAAACGGTCACAGTTCTATACTCAGATCCGACAGCACCTATATTCTGGCCCATGACCAAAACAATCTGACGGTTTCTTATTCCGGTATTTCATTCCGTAGCAACGGTAATATTTCTTATTTGTACAGGCTTATGCCATTAAATAAGGAGTGGCGGCAAACAAAAAATGATGAACTTGATTTTTCAGACCTTCAAGCCGGCAATTATACGTTTGAGGTAAAGGCCGTAAACGCCTTGGGTATTGTCTCAGCTGGTCCGGCTAGATATTCATTTGTAATTAAGCCTCATTTTACCCGTACCTGGTGGTTTTTGATTATATCTGTTCTGGCTCTGTTGGGTCTAGCTTACCTTTCTGCATATCTGTATTTCAGAAATCAGAGGATTAAAAACTTGGAAAAAGCAAAATTAGACAGACAACTTACCCAGCTGAAGCTTAAATCATTGCAAAGTCAGCTTAATCCGCATTTTATTTTTAATTCCCTCAATGCCATTCAGCAATTTGTCAACAAGGAAGACAAGGATCAGGCTAATATTTACCTGGCCATGTTTGCCAAGTTGATGAGATTGTATCTGATGGGTTCGGATAGTCAGTTTATCACGCTTTCGCAAGAGCTCGAGATACTCAGGTTATACATCCAACTCGAGCATCTGAGGTTTAAGGACAAGTTTACATACGATTTGGTTATCGACAGTGGAATAGACCTTGATAAGTACAAAGTGCCTGCCATGCTCATTCAGCCACATGTAGAAAATGCCATCAGACATGGAATAGCCAAAGACAAACGAAATGACCGAAAACTGGATGTTTTTGTTAAAAAACTTAAAAAAGGCGTAGTCGTCATCATATCTGACAACGGTATAGGCCGTAAAAAGTCACTGGAGATAAAGATGGCTGAAGGCTCGGAACATAGGTCAATGGGTAATAAAATTTCCAAGGAAAGGTTACAAATGATAAGGGAGTTAAACCTGGCCTACATCAGGGAAAAAATTGTTGATTCGACTGATGACAACGGGCAAATTACTGGGACAAGAGTAGAATTATACATTTTAGAAAACAATGAAGAACAAACTGTAAATGAAGTTGCGAGCACTGATAACGGATGATGAGCTGCCCGGCCGAGAAAACCTCGCTGCCATGCTACATATTTATGCACAAAATGTGGAGGTAATCGGATTTGCGGACTCTGTAGCAGAATGCAGAATTAAAATCGAAGAACTCAAACCTGATGTTGTATTTCTTGACATCGAACTGGGAGATGGAACAGGATTTGACGTGCTCGAAAATTTAGAAGACAAGGATTTTTTTGTAATTTTTGTCACGGCATATTCATCATACGCAGCACAGGCTTTTCGCACCGATGCCACCGATTACCTGCTAAAGCCTATAGATGTCGAAGACCTCATAAAAGCATTGGATAAAGTAAGCGAGAGGATGGAATTTAAAAAATTTAAAACCGGCCAGAAGGTGGAAAATTCCGGTACATCTGACGCAAAACAGGAATCCATCAAAGTAGTCACAAATGATGGAAATGAATATATATCCGCAGAAAAAATCGTGTACCTCAAGTCAATCAACTATCTGACTCTCATAGTTCTGGACAATGGCAGAGAACTGGTTGCGGGCCATCACCTCAAAGAATATGAGGGCCAGCTGTCCAGTGATAAGTTTTATCGCGTACATAATTCATACATGATTAATATCCAGTATGCAGAAACTTTAAAGGGCGGGGAGTCTCCGGCTGTGATTATGAGAGGTGGCTACAATATACCGGTATCACGCAGACGTAAAGAAGCTATCGTACGGTACTTTGGTGCAAAAAAATGAGCGGCACCATGGATTTAGCACACATAACACCTCCCGATGGTATGAGAGAAAGCGAAATATCTGTCAGTTGGGTAGAGCCACGAGGATTTATTGTGACCCGAAGCAAGGGCGTCAAAAGGACAGTTGAAAATCTTGCCAAAAATGCTGATATGATCAGAGATCTTAGCGGCGGTGTACCCTTGCCTGTCCTTGTGTTTCTAACAGATTCGCCTCTTCCTGATAAAAAAGCCAGAGAGTTAAGTGCCCGACTGTTGCCGGAGTTGTATTCTGCCATGGCCATGGTGAGCAGGCCGGGGTTGGCACAGATGGTCACGAATATTATTTTCCGTTTCCGCAAGCCTCCTATTCCCATGCGTTCTTTTAAAGAAGAACATGAGGCTGTGAAATGGCTGTTGAATTATACGACAAAATCTATTCCTTGATTTCAAACGAAAATGTAACCTGTATATCTGTTTCTCCGCCTGCATTGGCCGGATTTCCTTCGCGTACACCCTGAGCTTTTTTATCCGGTTCGTGTCTCAGGATTATGGTCAGTGTGCCAGAGCCTGATGAAAGACATTCGAAGGTAGTCTTCACTCCCAATGGGTTGCCCTCACCGTCTGAATCATCATACTTTATGGAGACCGAAGGTTTTATGGCAGCAGATGGATCGAAAAAAAACTGGTGTTCTTTGGCTTCCGCCAATATTTCTGCGGTGATGTCTTTTGCTGGGTTTACAGACTCATTGAGCAAAACCAGCGTCCCTTTGTAAGTACGCCCCTTTTTTAAAGGTCCCGAAACTCCGATCTGAGGACTTTGTCCGCCGTCGCCGTCTTTGTCAGAAAAGTTAAAAACCACAGATTCGCCCTGGTCTGACGTCAACGTGTAAGTCAGGGTTGTAATCAATTCTTCTTCATTGACGGGAGCGGGATCTTTGCTACAGGAAAGCTGGCTAAAAACGTTAATAAAAATTATAAGAACCAGATAAGAAATTGATTTAAAATTCATGGTTTCAAAATTTTGTATAGATGGTAATATAAAATGA
>JAKQGD010000504.1 GCA_029573365.1 Bacteroidota bacterium
GTGCTTCCTCCTTACTCCGGTAGTCCTGACAGTTACATTTGTGTAGCTACCGACGGCGGTGTTTTTTATACCGCAAATGCAGGTCAGCAGTGGCAAAGGCTTGGTGACAATATGCCTTATTTGGCAGTCTACGACCTCACATACAATGAGGCAAATAACCAGCTCGTAGCAGGTACTTTTGGCCGTAGCATACAGTCGTTTGACCTGGAGCAAATAGGCTATGTGGCAGAACCCACAGGCATTACTTCATTAGCTTTATGCAAAACCAGGCTGGCAGGAAATGTTTTATCCGAAAGCTCACAACTTACCCTTTTAAACGAATGTGACCATGGTGCTGCCGCTACAGCGGAATATTATGTCTCTGATATGAGCGGAAGAATACGCCGCAAGGGTATGATATCCGGCATCCGCACCGATATTGAGACCGGTCATCTGGAAAAAGGAATATATTTTCTGGTTCTGAAACCTGGAACCCGCGACAGGGAGACACATCGGTTTGTCAGGATTTAATTGGTATTGGCCCAACATGGGGCCGAAATTCTAACCGTCAGGGGTTTTTCGGTTGTGGTATACCCAGAGTTTTGAGATAGTCGGCAAGTTCTTCGGGTCTCGACGTACCGAAAAGTATGTTTTTACCTGCCCGCATGTACAACTGAAGCCCCGTTTTACCGGAAACGGTATACGCTTTTCCTTTAAATCCATACCTGAGACCCCATCCACCATATTCGCTGATGGGCTTGTATTTTCTTACCTCGGCAGCTTCCACTTCGCTCCACTTTATTTTTTTCCACGAAAAGTGGAAAGGAAAAAACCTGTAACTTATGCCTTGATTATCGATGGTGGTGTATAGCTTCAAGGTGAGCAAAAATATGCAGATGAGTGCTACTGTGCCAAAGCTTACGTAAAAATAGCTTATATCAGTAAAGCCTTGTCTGAAATACACATACCAATTGACCATTAGCGTCAAAGCCATCAAGGCCAGCGGCCACAAGGTGTCTACCTTTTGCTTTTCAGAATATTCTGTGGACGCCTTCATTTAAAAAGTAACTGTACCACGGCTTTCCTTACCGTCTCTTAAATAGATTACTTCTACTGACTGTCCGGTTTTAAAAACGGTCAGGCATTTCATGTAAGACTGGATGTCAGATATATCATGGTCGCCCAGTTTGATGACTATATCACCTTTTTTCAGACCTGCGTTAAAGGCGGGCTTATTGTCTTTGACTCCATCGAGTTTGAGCCCTTTGCCATCGTAGAGGTAATCAGGCATGACGCCCATCGTCACATTAAAGGACACTCTGGTCTGCGACTCATCACGGGTTTTGAGAAAATCCATCTTAGGTTTACTTTCCAGTTCCCTGACCACATTGTAGATGTACTGGACTATGTCTTTGACGCCTTCGTAGTTGATCAGGTGGGCATCGTCAGAAGGTTTGTGGTAGTCTCCGTGCTGTCCGGTAAAAAATGCCAGGACCGGTATACCTGCATTGTAAAATGAAGCATGGTCCGATGGCCCCAGACCTGAGGAATCTCTTTTTATAGAAAACACAGGCTCCTTTACTGCATCCAGAACCTGGTTAAATGCCGGTGATGTACCTATACCACTAACGGCCAGTTTTCTCTCAGCATTAAGGCG
>JAKQGD010000506.1 GCA_029573365.1 Bacteroidota bacterium
CCCCCCCACAATAGTATTTTTCATAGTCCAATTTAAAAGACTCATACATAATGTAATCAGGAGGCAGTTTTAGTCCAGGATGTTCTTTAGAAAAGGCCTTGTTTTTAGAATAATTTTTGAGATAAAAATAGGTAAACCGTAAAGTATCCAGCACCTTAGCTAACCCAAAAAATCTAGCAAAATCTAAAATAACTGACTTCATGACATGGAAATAATTCTTATTGATTTTTATTATAATCATTTTTTTCATTTTCCATCAGCAGCTTAAGGCTTACTTCAGGATTTTCTAAAAATGACCTTGAAATCAGATAATGCTCGGTCTCCTTGTATGATACTTCCCTGACTCCCCAATCTCCGAATTCGTACATCCTGGCGTTGGGATAAGCCATGATGATAGGCGAATGAGTCGCAATAATAAACTGTGAATCCTGCTGTGTCAGCTGATGAATCAAGGACAAAGCTGTAAGTTGCCTTGCCGGCGAAAGGGCTGCTTCTGGTTCGTCAAGAAGGTAAATGCCGTTTCCTGTCAGTTTGTGCATCAACGTACTAAGAAAGGCCTCTCCGTGCGACTGGGCATGCAGCGACTTCCCGCCATAGGACCGCAGCACACCAAATTCCTCGGCCTTTGTGGCGACATTGTAAAAACTTTCGGCACGCAGGAAATAAGCGTCGCCGGGTATTTTGAAGCTTTTAGAAATCTTAAGATGTGAGTGTAAGTCAGAATGGGTATTGTGCACTTCAAACCTGGCTGACTTGGTGCCTCCTTCCGGATTAAACCCATAGGCTACGGCTATGGCTTCGAGCAGTGTAGATTTACCAGAACCATTCTCGCCGATGAAAAATGTAACGTCAGGGTGAAAGGTTATTTCTTCGCAGTGTCTGACCGCCGGTATCCCATATGGGTAATCGGTCTTTTCTTTCAGACTTTCATCATCAAGATAGACGGATCTGATATATGGCCTGGCACTGATCACTTATGCAAACCCATCAAAACTCAGCATTGCCCGGATAT
Organism: Bacteroidota bacterium; assembly: GCA_029573365.1. Taxonomy (GTDB): domain Bacteria; phylum Bacteroidota; class Bacteroidia; order Chitinophagales; family Saprospiraceae; genus OLB9. The sequence continues at coordinate 1,013 of JAKQGD010000506.1, forward strand.
CTCGGGAATGGTATTACATCCCTGATATTGGTCATACCGGTGACAAAAAGGACGAGCCTTTCGAATCCGAGTCCAAAACCTGCATGTGGCACGGTGCCAAATCGGCGGGTGTCGAGAAACCATTGCATCTCTTCGGCGGGGATGTGCATATCCTGCATTCTCGATAAAAGTACTTCCAGGCGTTCCTCCCGCTGTGAACCACCGATGATTTCTCCTATGCCTGGAAAAAGAACGTCCATGGCTCTTACCGTGCGTCCGTCATCGTCGAGTCTCATGTAAAAGGCCTTGATTTCCTTGGGATAATTGGTCAAAATGACGGGCTTTCGAAAATGTTTTTCGACCAGGTATCTCTCATGTTCGGATTGCAGGTCGGCACCCCATTTTTCGATAGGGTACTGAAATTTTCCTTTTTTATTGGGGTTGCTGTTTTTAAGTATGTCAATGGCTTCCGTGTAAGTAAGTCTTTCAAAGGGATGTTCCAGGCAAAATCTGAGCTTTTCCGTCAGCGTCATTTCAGAACGGTCCTGTTGCGGCTTTACCTTTTCCTCTTCAGTGAGCCGTTGCTCGAGGAAAGCAAGGTCCTCGGCACAATTTTCAAGAACATAGGATATTAGATATTTGAGCATATCTTCGGCCAGGTCCATGTTGTCATTGAGGTCATTAAAAGCCACTTCAGGCTCTATCATCCAGAATTCTGCGAGGTGCCTTGAAGTATTGCTGTTTTCTGCTCTGAATGTGGGGCCAAAAGTATAGACATCTGACAATGCCAATGCTCCGAGCTCTGCTTCCAGCTGGCCGGAAACGGTGAGGTTGGTCTGTTTGCCAAAAAAATCTTTTTTATAGTCAATGGCCCCGTCTTCTGTCCTCGGCACAG
>JAKQGD010000652.1 GCA_029573365.1 Bacteroidota bacterium
TATCGGTTTAAAGTCAGGACCCAGAAGTATCCAGCTGATGTGTAGCAATCTCGGCCATGACTGTGTGTCCGTAAAGTCTGCCTTGTAATTGGTATATCCCGCCATCCCTGAACAATCAAAAATAAGATACATAGACGTTAAATTTTTTGGAGTCTTTCGTATGTCATGCTGGCAATCTGGGTTGCCAGGCTGGTGGAAAAAAAGGTTTTTCTGAGAATGCCATCCTGGACTGCTGCCACATTTATGTGGAAGTAACCGGATCTGTCTTTTGACACATGTACACAAACAGGTTCTTGGCCATATAACAGGGCCAGCTTCCTTTCGGCATTGGAAACAGGTACCTCCTCAGAGTGATGAAGGTGGTTTATGGTTCGTCTGATGCCGAAGTTTTCTCTGAGTGTGACAAATGCAAGATAACCTGTTCCGGCTGGCGGCATCACTTCCCTGAGATTGACAGGGACAAAAACGTAACCCTCGGCTTCCGGGGCACTGAAACGACCCTCTCCGGCACTAAAAAAAACAGCATTTTTTTCGCCTTCAGATACAGGGTTATCGGTTACAATAAACTGTATATCAGGGTTAAGATGTCTGAGTTGTAAGCCGTAAATTTCTGAAACAACTGTGATTTGGGATCCTTTTTTAATTCGGAGGTCCTGGTTTTGGTCGTATAATTCCACAGGTATAAAAAGTCCCTGTACAGGCAGATTTCTGGCCGAAAGTGCGGTCACCACAAGGTCTTCGGGCATGCCCATTCCCGGTAAGGGTACCAAGGGTAAGTGCAACAATATGGCGTTGGTCCTGTTGTCGATCAAGTCCCTGGCCAGCAGGTCAAAGTCAAAATCTGCTGGTTTTTCCCAGCCGGTAATACTGTACCTGAGCTCGCTGTCATTCAGAGCTTGAAGCATGTATTCGCCAATGAGCGACTGGCCGGTGTCTGAATCGGCAGTTTGCCGGGTTGTTTCTGGTACAAACGATTTCATAAGGCAAAGTAATGGAAAAATTGCGATAAGCAGGTATACCCCGGTACACCCTTAATTTTTCCTTGTTATAATGTTCCGCCCAAAACAAAGATTATTTTACCTTTGCAAGATGCAAGTGACAGCTGGACAAATAGCGGAATTGGTGGGAGGCTCGGTAGCGGGAGATCCGTATGTAAAAATTTCAGGTCCAAGCCGTATCGAAGAAGGCAAGCCGGGGACAATTACATTTCTTGCCAATCCGAAGTACAAGGAACACATTTACTCTACCAGAGCTTCAGTAGTTTTGGTGGATCATGGTTTTGTTGCTGATGGGGACATAAATGCGACTCTCATCAGAGTAGAAAACGTGTATGCTGCCCTCGCAGTGTTGATGGCCCGGTTTAATATCGGTTTATCACTGACACAGGGTATAGCATCCTCAGCAATCATCCACCAAAATGTACAAATCGGTGATGAAGTCAGCATCGACGACCATGTCATCATCAGGTCCGGGGTGGTCATAGGTGATTCCTGTAGGATCTATGGTCAGGTATTTGTGGGTGACAATGTAAAAATAGGAGCTCACTGTACCATCTATCCCGGAGTAAAAATTTACCACAATTGTGTCATCGGTGACCGGTGTGTTATACATGCCAACACTGTGATTGGTAGCGACGGTTTTGGGTTTACACCTGACGAAAACGGAAATTTTGTAAAGATACCCCAGACCGGTAACGTAGTCATTGAAGACTACGTAGAGATAGGCAGCAATGTGGTTATTGACAGAGCTTCCATTGGGTCTACCCTGATAAAAAAGGGTGTAAAGCTGGATAATCTCATACAGATCGCCCACAATGTGACCATAGGCGAAAACACGGTCATTGCCGCACAGTCAGGCGTGGCTGGATCGGCAAGGATAGGAGCAGGTTGTATGATCGGCGGACAAGTAGGAATCGTGGGGCATATAGAAGTTGCCGACGGTGTCATGATACAGGCACAGTCAGGCGTGGCGTCATCTGTCAAAACCAAAGGGGCCAAGGTCTACGGCTCACCGGCCCTGGATTATCAGAATTATCTAAAATCTTATGCACTTTTCAGAAGGCTGCCTGAACTGGCAGCAAGCCTAAGTGAGCTGAAGTCTAAGGTGGATAAGCTTCTTGTAAAAACGTGAACAGACACTGTAGACTTTAACATATGAGTGTAAGCAGGATACTAAGTAAACCCATATCAATCAATGGAATAGGGCTGCACACCGGTGTTGTGTCCCGTCTTACCCTCCATCCCGCTGAGGTAGGTTCCGGCATTCGGTTTGTACGCACCGATCTACAACCTAATGAAACGGTGGCAGCAGATGTAAACAACGTTTTTACAACTAAAAGAGGTACCACTATAAAGTCAGGCAATGCCACCGTATCTACCATCGAGCATCTTCTGGCTGCTTTGTCAGCTATGGATATTGAAGATGCACTGATACATATAGACGGACCTGAAGTACCCATCCTCGATGGCAGTTCTGCAAAAATCATGGAGGCTCTGTCTGAGGCAACCTACACGGAAGTCGA